>SVRE01000092.1 GCA_015065005.1 Oscillospiraceae bacterium | reverse complement strand
TCAGGTGCATTGTACTGTGCGGGAACAAATTGTACCTTTCCGTTGGAAATATGTCCCGGGGATTTTTCGGTAACGACAGTTACAACCTTATTACAAACAATACAATCAATAACCCTGTAACCGTCAGATGTACAAGAAACCTTAACATCCTCAAGTATAGCGCCGGAGTGGTTAGTTGCCTTTACGAAGGCATATCTGTCACATAAAATACATTTATTGTAACCGGACTCAAAGCATGTTGGTGC
Organism: Oscillospiraceae bacterium; assembly: GCA_015065005.1. GTDB lineage: Bacteria > Bacillota > Clostridia > Oscillospirales > CAG-272 > RGIG2000. The sequence goes on along the minus strand of SVRE01000092.1, from coordinate 3,932 downwards.
CAAATCCTCATATCCGTACAAATGGTCAACGCAGGTGTATTCACTGGAGTAGTGGAATGTAGCGGTTGAAGCCACAGGAGATACCATATCGTTTTTAGCAAAAACATTCTTCAAATTATTCGCGCCTTGGAAAGAGCCAAAGCCGATAACCTCAACTCCGTGTCCGAAAATAACCGTCTCTAAGCTGTTACAGCTTTTGAAAAGATATGTGCCAACGCTTGTTACGTTATCAGGGATAAATGCAAACTTAATAGAAGAGCTTGCAAAAGCCTCACTTTCAAGAGTTGTTACATCCTTACTTATGTAAACCTCTTCGAGATATTTAGTGCCGTTGAAGGCATTTTTAGCAATGGTAGTAACACCGGGAGCTACTGTATATGTTGCATCGCTCCTTGTTGTAGGATACTTTAATAATGTAGTGCCGTCCTTAGAGAAGAGAACACCGTCAATAGAAAGATAGCTGGTATTGTCAGCAGTTGTATGATAGCCCTCAATACCTGTACAGCCATTATATGCACCAAATCTGATGTTCTGGTTAGGAAGAATAACATCTTCTATGTGAATACAATCCTTAAATGCATTGTCAGAAATAGATGTAATCATGCTGTTGTCAACAGTACCACCGATTGAGTAACATTTATAAAACGCTTCGGATTCAATAGCCTTGGCATTAGGACCAAAGGAAACAATATTCAAGGCTTGGCAGTCATAGAAGCACCTGGATTTGAAGGTAACGATGTTTTCGGTATTTACCTTAGTAAGACCGTAGCAGCCCTCAAACACACTGCTTTCCAAAACAGTGATGCCGCTTGGTAAAACAACCTCGCTAATACCGTCACAGTTGTAAAATGCACCGCTGCCGATGTAAGTAACGCTTTCAGGTATAACCACCTTGTCAAAAATATATGTATTTGCAAAGGCTGAAGAGCCTATGGATTTTACAGTGTCAGGAATCGTAACCTTACCAAACACCATTTTCTTATCCTTAAAAGCATTGTTTCCAATAGCAGTAACAGTGTAGGTGTTATTACCGTCAGACACAGTTGAAGGAATAATAAACTCCTTTGTTTGCTTTGTAAGAGTAACACCTGTAATGGTAGCCGTCATATTCGTGGTATTCGGGGTGTAGCTCCAGGTGATCTCTCCTGCCTCATCAGTATAATTTGCCGCAATAACAGCAACGCTGACTGTTAAAGCAGCTATTAAAAACGTCAAAATAAAAACGAAGCTTATTTTGCCAAATTTCTTTTTCATACTAAATCTCCTTATGGGTACAATTGTGCATTTTAGATATAAATATTTTACCACACAAATACAATTCTGTCAATATTAATAATAATTAAATGCAAAATATAAATTTAAATAAATATTCTCTTGAAAAGCTGGATAGTATGTGCTATACTTGAAATAACTTTTTTTGGAGGACTCAAAAATGGCATTAGTGATACCAAAGGGATATGAATCCCTGTTAGATATAAGGCAAACAGAGCTTGCAATTAAAAAGGTGAAGGATTTTTTTGAGCGTGATTTGGCAATCGGCTTGAATTTGACCCGTGTTTCCGCCCCTTTGTTCGTTTCGCCCGAAAGCGGCTTGAACGATAATTTGAACGGAACGGAAAGGGCAGTTACCTTTGATACCTTTGGCGGCAACAATTTGGAAATTGTACACTCCTTGGCTAAATGGAAAAGAGTAGCTCTTAAAAGCTATGGCTTTAAGGCTGGCGAGGGCTTGTACACAGATATGATAGCTATCAGGCGAGATGAGGAAACTGACAATATCCATTCAATGTACGTTGACCAGTGGGACTGGGAAAAGATAATCACCAAGGAGCAAAGAACTGTTGAATATCTAAAAAAGATGGTTAAAATCATCTATAACTCCTTGAAGCATACGGAAAATTACATAATTTACGAATATGACTTTATCGGCCAACAGCTTCCCGAAAAGATTTTCTTTGTAACCTCACAGGAGCTTGAGGATATGTACCCTGACCTGACTCCGAAGGAGAGGGAAAAGGCAATCGCTAAGGAGCACGGTGCCGTATTTATAATGCAAATCGGCGGTAAGCTTAAATCAGGCAAGATTCACGATGGCAGGGCGCCGGACTATGATGATTGGGAGCTTAACGGTGATATTGTTGTGTACTATCCTGTGCTTGACATCGCATTTGAGCTGTCCTCAATGGGTATCCGTGTGGATGAAAAAGCACTTGAAAAGCAGCTTAAGGAAAGAGGCTGTGAGGAAAGACGTGAGCTTGCATATCACAAGGCTCTTTTAAACGGTGAGCTTCCTTATACAATCGGCGGCGGTATCGGACAGTCAAGGATGTGTATGTATTTCTTACGTAAGGCGCACATCGGTGAGGTTCATTCCTCCTTCTGGGATGAAAAAACCACTCGTGAGTGCTTTGAAAAGGGAGTGCATTTGTTGTAAAATGTGGCAATATCTCTGGGTCGTTTTAATTTTAATTTACGGTATTTTTAAGGGCTTAAGAGAGGCTTTGAAGAAAAAGGCAATGGAGACAAACAGTGTATTGGAGGTTTTGTTCTTCTATACACTGTTTGCTTTTTTAATGACAATTCCGATGTCTTTGTCAAGTGACCTCTTTGCAGTAAGCATAAAATACCATTTAGTTCTTTTGGTCAAGTCGGGCATAATCTTTACCGCTTGGCTTTGCGCGCTAAACTCAATAAAGCGCTTGCCATTAAGCGTTTATAGCGTAATGGATATGGGGCGCATAATTTCCTCTATACTTTTGGGTGTGCTTTTCTTGGGGGAAAGCATAGGCATTTTCCAAATTCTCGGTATCGTTCTTGTAATAGGCGGAATTACCTTGGTTAACTTGAAAAACAAACAAGGGGTCGGGGAAAAAGCAAGTAAAACAGTAGTCTTGCTCGTAGCAATTTCAGGGCTTTTGAACTCTGTTTCATCTGTAATGGATAAGTGGCTTTTGTCAGATGACCCAAACAGATTTTTGTTTGGCAGCGAAACAATTGATTCATCACAGTTCCAATTTTGGTATATGCTTTATCTGGTTTCCTTTTACGGTGTTTACATTCTTATCAAAAGAGAGAAAATCAACGCGGTAAAATGTGTTAAATGCCCGTGGATTTGGATTTTAAGCATTCTTTTCGTGGTAGCTGACCGTTGCTTGTTTATCGCAAATGCGGACCCTAACAGCACCGTGGTTGTAATGACCTTGATAAAGCAATCCTCTGTTTTGGTAACAATCGGAATGGGCAGAATAATATACAAGGAAAGAAATATTTTTTACCGAATATGCTGCGCCGTCCTTGTCATAGCGGGAATAATGCTATCGCTAATAAAAACTTGAAATCAAGCAAATAATTCTTGACAAACGCACATTTGTGTAGTATAATACAAAGCGTGTCAAACAAGCGCAACCGTAAGGTCGCGCTTCATAAGCGGGTGTGGCGGAATTGGCAGACGCGCTAGACTTAGGATCTAGTGTTTTCACGTGCAGGTTCAACTCCTGTCACCCGCACCAGAAAAAAGCACACATTTGTCTACCAAGACAATGTGTGCTTTTTTCAACGAAATTCGCCTTCGGCGAGTGAAATATGGCTTTGCCATGTGAAATAGCTTCGCTGTGAAATATTTGCTACGCAAATGTAATGGGCGAATTTCATTTCACATTGCGACGAAGGAGCAATATTTCACAATTTACGAAGTAAATTATTTCACATTCGGCGCCAGCCGAATATTTCACTTGAAAAGCTATCTAAAATATATTATAATAATAGTAGAAAGGCGGTGTTACTATGACTGATTCAAAGCTCCGCGACCTATCCACAGACTTTACGGTTAAAGTTATAAAAATGTGCGACGGTATCAAAGGACATTATTCTCTTGTAAACCAATTAGAGCGCTCCTCTACATCTATTGGTGCCAATATTCACGAAGCGAATTA
>SVRE01000029.1 GCA_015065005.1 Oscillospiraceae bacterium | reverse complement strand
TTGTATGTATGCTTATAAAATAGTCCGCACCCCAGCTGTTCGCTTCATTCACCCTTTGCCTTAGGCTTGATGCATTTGATGTACCTAATTGGGTTTGCGGTGTGGGGCGTGACAGCCTGACCTCAAAATTACCGTTGCTTCTTAACAGCTCTGCCAGGCTTTGACCTACACGGTAGGTTATGTCCTGCTCCCTGTACCCGTTGCCCTCAGCACCTGTGTTTGGAGGATTTGGGTTGTGCCCTTGGTCTATATATACCTTTATTGCCATAATTTTACTCCCATAGTTATGTCTTTATTTTCATTTTATGCTTTATCTTATGAAAGGTGAAAAAAATGAGAGAATTTAACAACATTGAGCATATACTCAGCTACACCCGAAAGGCGGTTGAGGAATATGATATGATACAAAGCGGTGACAGAATTGCCGTTGGTGTGTCCGGCGGAAAGGACTCCTTGACGCTTTTATGCGCCCTTGCCAAGCTGAAAAGAATTTTACCTATTAAATATGAGGTTATTGCGGTTACCATTGATATGGGTATGCCCGAGAGCGATTTTTCAAAAATAGGTGAGCTTTGCGCGGAGCTTGAAATACCCTATCACGTTATTGACACGCAGATATATGAAATTATATTTAATGTAAGGAAAGAAAAAAATCCCTGTGCATTGTGTGCAAGGATGAGGCGCGGCGCGCTGCATGATGCAATTAAGGAGTTAGGCTGCAATAAGCTTGCCTTAGGTCACCATTATGATGACGTTATTGAGACCTTTATGTTAAATCTTTTCTTTGAAGGTCGCATTGGTGCATTCCGCCCTGTTACATATCTTTCCCGTAAGGATATTACGATGATACGTCCTCTCATTTATGCGCAGGAAAAGTATATCAAGGCGTTTGCAAACGGTGCATGCCTGCCTGTGACTGAGGTTAAATGCCCTGCTGACGGAAATACGGAAAGAGCTAAAATGAAAGAATATTTGTCCTTGTTTGATAAAGAGCACAGGGGGCTTTACCATAGAATAATGGGTGCTATCCAACGTGGTGAGGTTGACGGATTTCACGTTGATATGATAGACGCCGAGGAAAAGAAGCGCCGCAAGGAAATGTATAAATTAGCAGAGGAAAATGAATGATTTTGCGTTGGCGGTGGGAGCAAGCCCCACCCTACGGATTTGATTTTGAATTTTGCGTTTGTTACGGGAGGGCGAACCCCTCCCCTACGAGTGGCGTTGATTTGAATTTTATGTTTTAATTTATCGGCGGGTCTCGAGGACGTCGACCCCTACGAGGTTGTTTGATTTTGAATTTTGCGTTTGTTACGGGAGGGCGAACCCCTCCCCTACGAGTGGTGTTGATTTTGAGTTTTGCGTTTATTGCGGGAGGGCGAACCCCTCCCCTACGAGTGGTGTTGATTTGAATTTTGCATTTAAAAAATCACTGTGGAAAGCCCACAGTGATTTTTTATTATTCTGTTGTGTAGTTATCAAAATAGCCTTGGATATATACGATTGGTGTACCCTTATCGCCTGAACCGGAGGTAAGGTCACAAAGTGAACCGATTAAGTCTGTCAAGCGGCGAGGCGTTGTACCCTCGGATACCATCTGACCAACCAGGTTGCCATCCTTTTCCTGAATCTTGCCCTTAATTGCCTCCTTAAGAGCATCACCGGACAGGTTAGCAAAATCGTTATCTGCCAGGTATTTAAGCTTAAGCTCATTTGGTGTACCCTCAAGCCCGCTTGTGTAAGCAGGAGACACGATTGGGTCAGCAAGCTCCCAAATCTTACCAACAGGGTCCTTAAACGCGCCGTCACCGTAAACCATAACCTCAACAGTTTTGCCTGTTGCTTCATAAAGCTTCTTCTGAATAGTTTCAACAAATGGCTGGCAGTCACGTGGGAACAATTTAACAGAATCCTCTGTTGCCTTGTTTGAGCCTAAAAGACCGTACTCTGCATTAAATCCGCTACCGTTTACGGAATGGTTAAGAATTTCGTCAAGACCGTAGTTAATCTCAACCCCTGCCTTCTTCAAAAGCCTCTTTGTACGGAAGCGTGAATGAATGTCACAGTTAAGAACATTCTTAGTATAGTTAAGTATTGCACGTGGGTCATTAGCGAAAATAATCTCAGCCTCTGCACCGCAATCCTTAATCAATTTTTCATAATATTCAACATAGTCAACACCTGTAAATGGGTGCTTTTCATATCCGAACAATTCCCTGTATGTCTTAAGGTCAAGTACGTCCTTATATGGATCTATTCCCTTTTCGTCAAGCATATCAAGGCTGATTAAATGGTTACCAACCTCATCAGATGGGTAGGAAAGCATAAGAACAATCTTCTTTGCGCCCTTTGCAATACCGCGCAAGCAAATTGCAAAGCGGTTACGGGAAAGTATTGGGAAAATTACGCCAACGGTTTCACCGCCGAACTTAGCTTTAACATCTGCTGCAATATCATCAACAGTTGCGTAGTTACCCTGTGCTCTTGCAACAATAGCCTCTGTCATAGCAACAACGTCACGATTGTGAATTTCAAAGCCATCTTCCCTTGAAGCCTCAAGAACTGAATTTGTAACAATATCTACGAGATTATCACCCTGACGGATAATAGGAGCACGAAGACCTCTTGATACAGTGCCGACCATACGACTCATAAATTTAAACACTCCTTTTAACGCCCGAAATAACAGGCAAAAACATTCGTTAAAAAGCATTTGAGTTTTTTAACGTAAATAGTATATCAAAAAAATCGCTAAATGTAAAGAATATTTTTACATAAAATTGAAATTTTTTATATTATGACGTATATGGGCGATTTTACGGTAGATTTTTTGTGTATTTTTATGCTTTACATTATTTTATGCACAGTTGTTCATTTGATAATATTTTACTTTTTACGACATTTTATGCTCACAGTTAATTAATAATTGACTTTTTTGCTTGAATATGATATTATATAGTATATTCATTTTTTGAGGTGATATTATGTATAAGCTTTTAAAATTAATTGAGGATGACGCTACCCTGACACACGAGCAGCTTGCTCTTATGCTCTCAAAGGAGGTTGGGGATATTAAAAGTGCCATTGATAAATACGAGCGTGACGGTGTTATTCTCGGCAGGAAAACTGTTATAAATTGGGATAAAACAGACAGCGAAACCGTTAACGCCATTATTGAGGTTAAGGTTACCCCACAGCGTGACAGAGGCTTTGACAGAATTGCGGAAAAGATATATAACTACCCTGAGGTTAAGTCCCTTTATCTTATGTCCTCCGGCGGCTTTGACTTTACCCTTTTAATCGAGGGCAAGACAATGAAGGAGGTTGCACTTTTTGTGACACAAAAGCTTGCCCCCATTGATTCCGTTACCGCCACCGCCACACACTTTGTATTAAGAAAGTACAAGGACAAGGGTGTTGTTTACGGTATTTCCGAGATTGATGAAAGAGGAAACGAATAAATGCTTGATTACCAGAAATTGCTGAATAAAACAGTGCTTGACATGAAGCCCTCCGGCATACGTAAGTTTTTCGATATGCTGAGCGGTATGGATGATGTTGTTGCACTTACTGTAGGTCAGCCCGATTTTATTACTCCCTGGCATATACGTGAGGCTGCTATTGAGAGCATTGAAAAGGGAAAAACCTACTATACCTCAAATGCGGGCTTACCCGAATTGAGGTATGAAATTTCAAATTATATGAAGCGCAAGTTTAACCTTAATTACAATGCGCAGGATGAGATTTTTGTAACTGTTGGCGGTAGTGAGGCTATTGATGTGGCTATGCGTGCAATTTTGTCCCCCGGGGATGAGGTTATTTTGCCTCAGCCTGCCTTTGTTTGCTACGAGCCTATTGCAAGCATGCAGGGCGCAACTGTTGTACATATTAATACTAAGCTTGAAAACAACTTTAAGGTTACGGCTGAGGAGATTAAAAATGCAATAACGCCAAAGACAAAGATGCTTATTTTGCCATTTCCCAACAACCCAACAGGTGCTATTTTAACCCGTGAGGAGCTTGAGGAAATTGCAGAGGTTTTGCGCGGCACCGATATTTGCGTGCTGTCCGATGAGATTTATGCTGAGCTTACCTACGGTGGCCGCCACGTTTCCATTGCGGAAATTGACGGAATGTGGGAAAGAACCATTATTGCAAGCGGATTTGCAAAGGCTTACGCCATGACAGGCTGGCGCCTTGGCTACGTTTGCGCGCCTGCGCCCTTACTTAAGGAAATGTTAAAGATACATCAGTATGCTATTATGTGTGCGTCAACTGCTTCACAATTTGCGGCGGTTGAGGCTATGCGTAACGGAGATGAGGATGTGGAGTACATGCGCGCGGAGTACAACCGCAGGCGTGTGTTCTTGCTTGAAGGCTTACGCAAGATTGGAATTGAGTGCTTTGAGCCTGAGGGTGCTTTTTACCTTTACCCTAACATCGGTAAATTTGGACTTTCCAGTGAGGAATTTGCAGAAAGGCTTTTGTACGAGCATAAGTGTGCAATAGTACCCGGCACTGCCTTTGGTGAAAGCGGCGAGGGCTTTGCAAGAATTTCCTATGCTTACTCTCTTAAGCACATAGGACAGGCTCTTGAAAGAATTGAAGCTTTTGTAACAAAGATAAAAAGAGAAAGATAAAGTAAACCGCTTCTCGATTTGGGAAGCGGTTTCAATTTTGCATTTTGCGTTTACGTCAGTCAACACTGTCATTCCGAGCGTAGCGATTACGCTCGGGATGACACCTGTTGATGTCAATTTTGTATTTTTCAATTGTCGGTGGGAGCAAGCTCCACCCTACAATTTTATGCAGGGAGAAAAGCCATTATTTTATTATTCATTTGAGTTCTGCAGCTTGTAACGTTCAAAAATTTCCACGTATCGGCTTGCTATATTGTTTCTTTTGACAACATCAGCCAAATGATATGCTTCAGGTTTGTATTTTTCAATTACTTCTTTTGAATTTTTACTTAAAATATTTTCCACGTCCATAAGATAATATTTCTCTAAAAAATCTATGCCAACACCAAATAAATATTTCTTTATATATACATCCCTTGCTATTTTGTAGGCGCAGTTAAAATTAGAATCACTTAAAAGTTCTTTATGAATTTCAAAGTACATCAAAATTCCTATCTGTATCTTTTCTATTATATCTTCCAAATCAAGTTTTTCCGCTTTCCGTTTATTTTTCATATTTACCTCAACAAAGTTGTCTTGTGTATATTTATAATTATACACAAACAAATTGTGCGTGTCAAGATGTATAAACAATTCACCTATACATAATTTTGTAATCTGTATGATACAATTGTATATAAAGGTGGTGAAAGTATGTTTGACGAAGAGTTGTTTTATAAAAGGCTTACAGAACTGCGAATGGCAAAAAACATTTCCGCAAGAGATATGAGTTTGCCCTTGGGACAAAGCCCAAACTATATTAACGGCATTGAAAACAAACGTAATTTTCCATCTATGCAAGTGTTCTTTTATATTTGTGACTATTTTGACATCTCACCAATGGAATTTTTTGATATGGAAGCACACAATCCGTCAAGGCTTAAGGATTTATGCAACAAGATGAAATCTTTAAATGATAGTCAGCTATCATTAATAGAAAATATGATTGATAACATGAAATAAACCGTGCGCTTGTAGTGGGAGGGTTGAACCCTCCCCTACTTTTTTGCTTTTTGCGGGCGATTCGTGAATCGCACCTGCGACCTTTGTTTTTCTTGCGGGAGGGCAAACCCCTCCCCTACTTTTTTGCTTTTTGCGGGTGATTCGTGAATCGCACCTACGACCTTTGTTTTTCTTGCGGGAGGGCAAACCCCTCCCCTACTTTTTTGCTTTTTGCGGGTGATTCGTGAATCGCCCCTACGGTCTTTGTTTTTCTTGCGGGAGGGCAACCCCCCCCTACATATCATTTGAACGGGAGGGCAAACCCCTCCCCTACCTTTTTGCTTTTTGCGGGCGATTCGTGAATTGCCCCTGCGGTCTTTGTTTTTCTTGCGGGAGGGCAAACCCCTCCCCTACGTATCATTTGAGCGGGAGGGCGGACCCCTCCCCTACATATCATTTGAACGGGAGGGCAAACCCCTCCCCTACTTTTTTAGGGGGCGGAGCTGTCATTTTTTGTTTTTTGCTCCAAGGTATTGACTATGGTGGCAAAAAGGAGTAAAATAGTCACAATTACTTTTTTGAAAGGCTGTTTATGTTAACTCGCAAGGCTTATTTCGCGCACGGCTTACGTGATGGGTTGCCTATTGCTCTCGGTTATTTTGCGGTGGCTTTTGCACTTGGAATCAAAGCAACTGAGGCAGGAATGCACCCCTGGCAGGCTGCGCTCATGTCATTTTTAAATGTTACCTCGGCAGGAGAGGCGGCAGGTATTGCCCTCTTAGGTGCCGGCACTACATACTTTGAGCTTGGGTTTACCCAGCTCGTTATAAATATCCGTTATCTTTTGATGTCCTGTGCGCTTTCACAAAAGCTGTCCCACAAAACAGGACTATTGCACCGCTTACTTGTGGGCTACGGCGTGACTGATGAAATTTTTGGCATTTCCGTATCCTGTGAAGGAAATCTTTCCCCATATTACAGCTACGGTGCTATTTGTGTGGCAGTGCCCGGGTGGACCCTTGGCACGCTCCTTGGCGCTGTTATGGGTGAGCTTTTGCCTGTGCGTGTTGTTGGCGCGCTCGGTGTGGCGCTTTATGCAATGTTTATTGCCATAATTCTGCCACCTGCAAGAAAAAGCCGTGTGATTGCGGGAATTGTTGCAGTTTCTATGCTGGCAAGCGCTATCCTTTCCTTCATTTGTGAAAAGCTTTCCCTTACCTGGTTTACCGAGGGCTTCAGAATTGTTGCCCTTACCGTTGTAATTTCCTTAATAGCTGCAATTTTATTCCCTGTAAAGAACGAGGAAAAGGAGGGCGAGCATAATGAAGCCTAATATTATTTTGGCAATTTTATTAATGGCGGGAATTACCTACCTTATCCGTGTGCTACCCTTAGTGCTTATACGCAGGGAGATAAAGAACCCGATTATTCGTTCATTTTTGCATTACGTACCGTACGTTACCCTGTCTGTTATGACATTTCCTGCTATTTTATACGCTACAAATGTAATCTGGTCTGCCTTAGCCGCCCTTGTGGTTGCGGTGCTACTGTCCCTTAAGGGCTGCAAGCTGCCTGTTGTTGCGGCAAGCGCCTGTGTAGCTGTATTTTTGATTGAATTATTTCCGTTTTAAAAGATGCGCATTGAAAATAGCACGTGCCGGTTCCGATTATGCGTTAGACACGGGACGTCGAGGACGTCGTCCCCTACATATCATTTGAACGGGATGGCGGACGCCTACCCTACCTTTTTGCTTTTTGCGGGCGATTCGTGAATCGCCCCTACGACCTTTGTTTTTCTTGCGGGAGGGCGAACCCCTACCCTACATATCATTTGAACGGGAGGGCGAACACCTACCCTACATATCATTTGAACAGGAGGGCGAACACCTCCCCTACATATCACTTGAACGGGAGGGCGAACCCCTCCCCTACAAACGATTTTGAATTTTGTATTTTCACTTAAAAAGGCTTCCGTTTGGAAGCCTTTTTATTTAATAATTTATGTAGCCGTGCTTGAAAAACAGATGTATTATTTTAGGACTGAATTTGTGCGGATTTCGAGCAATTATCACTGACATTACAATTACAAATATCATCATCAAAGCAACAAACCATGCAAGGGCAACCCCAAAAAGCCTATTTTTATGTTCGTCCTCTAAGCATTGCTCATAAGAATATATCTCTTCACCGTTTTTAATTTTTATAGCATCAACGGAATATGAGCCATCTTCACCCACATCCCCCTCTATACCTACCACGTATACGTTTTGGCTATTAAAGCTGTCCTCAATCCTTTGACGCAAATCGCCCCTCATTTTATAATTATAAATTACATATTCAGCCGTAGCTTTTTTTTCATACAATACTATATTGTCGCCCTTTGTTTCGTATGCCTCAAAACCAAGCTCCTTGTATATAAGCTCTTCTTCGCTATCTGATAAGAACAGCATAACGCAAGAAAACACCATAATTCCAATTGACAAAACCAAAAGTATTACATAGACAACTATAAATTCACCAGGCCTATTTAAGTTACCGTTAAAGATATCTTTTTTTCTATCTCTGTGCTTCAGGCTCTCCCCGCCTTTTGCCCGTCTATACTCTTTTTTTATTGTACTTAAAAACTGTTCTCTTCCAATTGTCCACGCATCTATACGCATTTTACTTTTACCGACATACACAGTTATATCTCCCATGTCTCTTTTATACTCTGTAATATCTCTGTATTCATATGTGCTTTTTATTCCGAACATATTTATATACACGATTTCATTTTCGTTATATCTTATGTTCCAAGCAACTGTTGATAAAGCTAACAAGGCTATTAAAAACGATATTGACAGCATTACACTACACGCAGCAAATGGATCTTCACTATACAATGAGATGAAAAAAGCGATTATCGAAGATATCAAAGAGATTACAGAAAATAATACTGTTTGCAAAATGTGCAAATATACCCTATCATTTTCACTAGGATTGTATCTTTTGTTATGTATAATCGGCATTGCTATTGCAAAAAGAATAAGAACTATTGAAGATATAGTTAACCCTATCATATTTATCCCCTGTATTTTTATAAAGTATAACATAGTTATTTTCAAAAAACAACTTATTCAAGCAAAGTCGCCTTTTTAAGGGCGACTTTGCTTTTGCGAAATGTATTAGAAGGGGTTTATCCTCTAATATCATTTTAATACTGAAGCTTTTCTGTGTCAACATACTGTTAGTTGATGTAATACCAACTGTTAGTTGCATTTATCGGCGGTACGTCGGGACGCCTACCCTACATATCATTTGAACGGGAGGGCGAACCCCTCCCCTACATATCATTTGAACGGGAGGGCGGACCCCTCCCCTACAAACGATTTTGAATTTTGTATTTTCACTTAAAAAGGCTTCCGTTTGGAAGCCTTTTTTATCTTTTTCCCTTGAAAAATTCAGTTAGAATGCTTGCGCACTCCTCTGCAAGGATGCCACTTGTAATTTGGGGCTTATAAAGAGGGTAGTCTGTCAGGTTCAGCATTGTGCCAAAGGCGCCTGCCTTGTGGTCAGGGGCGCCATAGACCACCCTTTCCACCCTTGCGTTTATAATTGCGCCTGCGCACATTGGGCAAGGCTCCAAGGTGACGTACATGGTACAGCCAACAAGGCGCCAGCCGCCTAATTTCTTACAAGCCTCATCTATTGCCTTGATTTCCGCGTGATACAGGGCATTTTTGCCATATTCACGGGTGTTGTAGGCGCTTGATACAACCTCACCGTTGCGCACGATTACGGCGCCCACAGGCACCTCATCCTCTGCCATTGCCTTTTGCGCCTCGGCTAAGGCTAAGCGCATATATTTTTCATCCATTATCATATATCAGCGCGGTCCATATACTTAGGGCCGTTAAGTGCGATAAATTCCTTTCTTGCGGCAATATCGTCACCAAGCAAGGTTTCAAATATCCTTTGTGTTTCAAGCTCGTCCGCCGGGTTAACCTGTACAAGCCTTCTTGTTTCCGGGTTCATTGTTGTTTCCCACATCATATCAGGCTCGTTTTCGCCAAGTCCCTTTGAACGCTGAATTGTATATTTCTGCCCCTCAAGCTGAGCCAGAATTTCAGCCTTTTCAGGCTCATTATACGCAAAATAGATTTTATCCTTTGGTCCTGTAATTTCATAAAGAGGGGATTCTGCAATATAAACCTTGCCCTCCTTAATAAGGGTTGGGAGCAAGCGGTAGAACATTGTAAGAATAAGGGTTCTTATCTGGAAGCCGTCCTCATCAGCATCGGTACAGATAATAATTCTGCGCCACTTAAGGTTGTTTAGGTCAAACATAGACATAGCGCCATCCTTGGACTTTGTTTTAACCTCAACACCGCAGCCGATAACCTTCAAAAGGTCAACTATAATATCGCTCTTGAAAATTTTATCGTATGAGCTTTTTAAGCAGTTAAGGGTTTTACCTCTTACAGGAATAATTGCCTGAAATTCTGCATCTCTGCCAAGCTTACAGGATGTAAGCGCAGAGTCACCCTCAACTATGTAAAGCTCTCTTATTTCCGGATTTTTGGACCTGCAAGCAACAAATTTTTCAACACTGTTGCTTAAATCGCTTGTTGTGGCAAGCTTCTTTTTAAAGTCAATACGGGATTCCTCAGCCCTTTCACGGGAGCGCTTGTTAATAAGCACCTGGTTGGCAAAAATTTGCGCCTGCGCCCTGTTTTCAGTGAAAAAGATTTCAAGCTTGCCCCTTATAAACTCGCAAAGAGCATCCTCAATAAATTTATTGGTGATTGCCTTTTTTGTCTGGTTTTCGTAAGAGGTTTGGGTTGAAAAGCTATTGATAACAAGAACTAAACAGTCCTGCACGTCAACAAAGCTGATGCCGCCCTTGTCCTGCTTTGTGTAAAGGTTATTTTCCTTAATGTACTTATCAAGCTCACGAACGAAGGCACGCTTAACCGCCTTATCGGGAGAGCCACCATGCTCCAAAAAGCTGGAGTTATGATAATACTCAAGCATCAAATGCTCGGGCTTATTGGAAACGCAGAAGGTGATTTGGGCATTAAGCTCATACTCATCCTTATCTGCCCTGTCACGTCCCTTTGCACTCATATCCCAATAAACAGGAGCAGTCAAGGCAGACTCACCTGTTTTCTCATTGATATAGTCAAGAATACCGTTTTTGTACAAAAACTCGGTCTTTTCAAACTTACCGTCCTCATTCTGATAATTCAAAATAAGCTTCAAGCCTGCATTAACAACCGCTTGCTTATGCAAAACGTCAAGGTAATATGACTTCGGAATATTTGTGTCGGTAAAAACCTCAAGGTCAGGGCGCCAACGGGTCAGCGTACCTGTGCGCTTTAGCTTTTTGTCCTCAACCTTTGTTATTTTCAGCTTGGATGATGGGTTACCCTTTTTAAAGTGAATTTCATACACAGTGTCCCCCTTATAGGAGAAAACGTCCATAAATTCAGAGGAATACTGGGTTGCGCAAGCACCAAGACCGTTTAAGCCAAGGGAGTACTTATATGCACCCTTTTCCTTATTGTTATCGTATTTACCGCCTGCATAAAGCTCACAGTAAACAAGCTCCCAGTTATATCTGTTTTCCTTTTTATTGAAGTCCAAGGGAACGCCACGGCCCCTGTCATCAACCTCAATAGTTCTGTCCTTATAAACAGTTACGGTAATTTCCTTACCGTAGCCCTCACGGCTTTCATCAATAGAGTTAGAAAGAATCTCAAAAAAGGAGTGCTCACATCCCTCAAGACCATCGGAGCCGAAAATTACGGCAGGTCTTTTACGGACACGGTCTGCACCCTTTAACGCTGATATACTTTGATCTGTATACTCTTTTCTCGCCATTTCATCCTCCCAAAAATTGTTAGAAACACTTTTATATATTAATTCTAACACAAATATTTATTTATTGCAAGTGCAAATTTTATTGACAAAAAAATGGCCATAAGATATAATTAAAGCAGTACTGAAAACGGAGGCAAATATGAAGGACTTTTTTCTTGAGAATAACATTGAATTTTATTCGATGATTCCACTTTCGCGCTGCAAAATTCTAAAGGAATACCTGCTTACAAAAAACGGCTTTGATACAAGCGCAAACGCCATAACAATGCTTTTCCCTTACAGAAGTGAAAAAAAGGTGACAAATCTTTCGGTATATGCCTCAGTTAAGGATTATCACACATACGTTGAGGAGCTTTGCGCAAGGCTGGAGCTTTATGTTAAGAAAAAATACCCCACCGCACGCTTTAAGCTGTTTGCAGACCATTCCCCCATTGATGAGGTTCACGCAGCCTGTATTTCCGGCTTAGGCTTTATCGGTGACAATGGGTTGCTGATAAACGAAAAATATTCCTCCTTTGTTTTTCTGGGTGAATGTATAATAGATTTATCGCCCGAGGAATTAGGGATGGAGTACGCCCGTGACGTGGGCGTAAAGGAATGTCTGCACTGTGGCAAATGTGCGCAGGCTTGCCCCTGCGGTTGCATAAAAAAAGCGGGGGATGTGGCTGACTTTAACCCAAAAACCCTCTGCTTATCTGCCATAACCCAAAAGAAAGGTGAGCTGAGCGAAGGCGAAAAGGAGCTGATGCTGCAAAACAACACAGTGTGGGGCTGTGACATTTGCCAAAATGCCTGTCCTTACACAAAAAATGCGGAATTTACCCCAATTGAGTATTTTCAAAGGGATGTAATTACAACCCTTGACTTAAAAACCCTTGATAGCCTTGATGATGAGGAATTTAAGAAAAAGCCATTTGCCTGGCGCGGTCGCAGTGTAATTGAGCGAAACGTACGCCTTTATGAGGATTCAAAGCATAATTAAGCCGAACAGATACCAAAAAAGCTGCAAGCGGGAGCAATAAAGCACAGAAAGGATAACATATGATAACCTTACTTTTAGGTCCTTACGGACACGGAAAAAGTACATATATAATTGACAGAATTAAGGCGGATTACGAACACAGGGTCCGTTCCTTTCTTATTGTACCCGAGCAGCAAACCTTGATTTCGGAAAGGCAGCTGATTAAGGCATTACCCCCTGCCGCACAGCTATATACAGAGGCTACCAACCTTACCCGCTTGGCTAACTCAGTTTTCAGAAAAACAGGGGGACTAAAGTACAACTATATTACAAAAAGCGGAAAGAATTTAATAATGTACCGCACACTTTGTGAGGTGCGTCCTCTTTTACAGCAATATAAAATCCCCGTTGGACGTGAAAAAAGCTGTATTAAGCTGTTTTTGCAGGCAATCGGCGAGCTCAAATCCTACGGTGTTGAAATTCCAAGGCTGGAAAACGCCACAAGCCAGGTTGAAAACCAGGATTTGAAAAGAAAGCTTGAGGATATAATTACAGTCTGGTCAACCTATGAAGCGTTGCTTCGTGAGCAATATGATGACCCTTACGATGATTTGCTTATGCTTGAAAAAAAGCTGGGGGAGTGTGCGTTTTTTAAGGACTGTAACGTTTATATTGACTCCTTTTACGGTTTTACCAAAAGCCAGCTTGATGTTATTTTGAGAATTATTGACGGGGCTGAAAACGTAACAATTGCCCTTGACTGTCCCCATACTGCAAATGAAAGCACAATGCAATATATGAAAATTGCAGGAACAAAGGAAAAAATCATTGCCATTTGCAAAAAACTGAATAAGGGCTTTACCGTTATTCCCTTTGACACGGATTACAAGCACGAAAGCGAGGAAATTAAGTTTGTTTCCAAAAATCTTTGGAGCTTTGAGTGTGAGCCTTCCCCTTACTGCGGTGATGTTACCTTAGCCTTAGCGGATGATGAGTTTACAGAGTGTGAATACGTTTGCGCAAGAATCAAGGAGCTGATAAGGCAAAACGAAAGATACAGCGATATTGCAATAATTGCGCGAAATACAGCCACGTATCAAGGGATAATTGATTTTTCCCTTGACAAATACGACATTCCCTACTACTTCTCCGTTCCTGCAAAAATCACCTCCAAGCCACTGATTAAAATGGTTATTTCCGCCTTGAAATCCATTAACGGTATGAGGGGTGAGGATATTATTTCCTATGCTAAATGCGGCTACACCGATATCGGCACTGAGGAGCTTTGCCTGCTGGAGAGCTACATTTACAAATGGGATATTTACGGAAAAAAGTTTAAAAATGATGATTATTGGAGCGCCAACCCTGACGGATATGTACAAAGCCCTACCATTACCCAATTAGAAGAGCTTAGCATTATTCAAAAAACAAGAGAGCAAATTTTAAAGATGCTCTCAATTTTGGAAAAGCCATTTATCTGCGGCTTATCTGTTAAGGATTGTGCTGTTGCCGTATATGATTTTTTACAAGCGCACAATGTAAAAGAAAAAATCAACCGAGAAATTGCAGCTGAAACAAGTGAGGGCGCACAGGAGCTTTCCCAGGTTTGGGGCGCACTTATTGGCGCACTTGACTTAGTTGTTGATATTTGCGGTGACACAAAATGTGATGTTGACACCTTTGTTGCCCTTTTAAGCTACGCGCTGATGGATGCCAAGGTTGGCTCAATTCCAACGGGCGAGGACAAGGTAACTATTGCTGATGCCTCCCTTGTCAGAGCAAAAAACATCCGACACGTGTTTGTTTTAGGCGCAAATGAAGGCTCCTTCCCTGCACTTGTAAGTGACGATTCCTTCTTTAATGACAGGGACAAAATAGAGCTTGAAACCTTGGAAATTGATTTGTCAGCCAAAACTGATGAGCGTGGGGATGATGAGCTTTTGTTCTTTAAAAACAGCATAGCGGCAGCCTCCCACAGTGTGACAGTTACCGCCCTCAAAACAGATATTAACGGACAGAAAAAGGAGCCATCCATCGGCTTTACAAGGCTGAAATCGCTTTTAGACGGTATTTCGGTTGTTGACATTTCCACCCTGCCTTTAACTGACAAAATTCACACCGTGAAAATGGCAAGGGAGCTATACAGTGCCGCCGACTGCAACACACGGGCTGCCATTAAGGAGCTAACAGGGGAATGCCTTGACACCGCCACCTTTGTAAACGACAGTGACACCGTCAGCACCGACACCGCTAACGAGCTTTTTGGCAAAAGGCTTTACCTTTCAAAATCAAAGCTTGAAAAGTTTGCAAAATGCCGCTTTGATTATTACTGCTCCTACATTTTAAACCTGAGAGACAGTGAAAAAATCAAATTCACCCACAACGACATAGGTACGCTTGTACACGCAATTTTTGAGCATTTTCTTAAGGAATACAAGGAAAACCCACGTGATTACAGTGAAGAGGAAATACTTGACACTGTTACAAGGCTTACTGATGAATATACCGCCCAGGTGTGCGGTGCCAGAGCTCTTTCCAATAAAATGAAGCATTTCTTTAACAGGCTGAAAAGCACAAGCTGTGTTTTTGTAAGCACTCTTTTAAATGAAATGAAATCAAGTAAGTTCACCCCTGAGTATTTTGAGCTGACAATCAACGGTGACGGACAAAATTCCCCATTACCACAGGAATTTATGATTGATGACAGTAATGCAATAATTATGACAGGTGTGGCTGACAGAATTGACGTTTGCAGGACGGACAACACCACGTACATAAAGATTTTTGACTACAAAACAGGCAATTACGATTTCAAGCTGTCCCATATTGAAAAGGGGCTTGATATGCAAATGCTTATATATCTTTTAGCACTTTGCAACATGAAGGATAGCAAATTCAAGCAGGAAGTGCTTAAATGGACAGAAAAAATCGAGCCTGCGGGAATTGTTTATCTCTCCTACAAAATCAACAAAACCGACTCGGACAAGGAGGTGGATTTATCCTCCGAAGCAGCCCTTGAAAACGAGGGGATTGCCATTGCCGAGAAGGTTAACAGGTGCGGCCTGGAGCTTGACAACGAGGAGCTGTTATCAAAGGATGACAAATACAATCTTCCAAAAAAATCCACTTTCCGTGCAGATGATTTTGAGACAATTTTTGAGCTTGTTAAAACCGTTATTTCATTTATCGGTCTTAATATGCTCAGCGGCGGCGCACAGGCCCAGCCGCTTGAGGGTGAGGACCCTTGCAGATACTGCAAAAACGGAGCTATATGCAGAAGGAGGCTTGCGAAATGAGCGTTGACACCAAGACAAACAAAAAGCTTGAATTCAAGCCTACCAAAGAGCAAGCCCAGGCTATGAGCCACCAAGGCTCGGATTTGTTGATTTCTGCCGGGGCGGGAAGCGGAAAAACTGCCACCTTAACAGATAGAATTGTTAACCGCATTTGCAATATGGGTGCCGATATTTCGCGTATGCTTGTAGTTACCTATACAAAGGATGCGGCAAACGAATTAAAGGTAAGAATTGCAAAAAAGCTTTCACAAAGGCTGAAGGAGGAGCCCGGCAACCGCCATTTATGCTCCCAGATTGTGAAGGTGACAAGCGCGGATATTTCCACAATACACAGCTTTTGCCTTAAATGCTTGCGCCCTCATTTTGACAGGCTGCAGCTTGACAGCGATTTCAGAATCGGTGAGGAAAGCGAGCTTTCCGTTATCCGACAGGAGGCAATTACCGAGGTGCTTGACCGCTTTTACGAGGCGGAAAGCATTGACCCCGATTTCCTTCTGGTATCGGACTGCTACTCCGAATACACAGATGAAACCACCCTTGACGTCTCCCTGCTTGAGCTGTATAACAAGCTGATTTCCTGCGCTGACGGGCTTGAAATTCTTTTAAAGCCTGCCAATGAAAACGAGGAGTTTTTAAGCTCCGCCTACGGACAGGTATTACTTGCAAAGGTTAAAAGGGTCGTTAAGCATTTCTTGCCCTTGGTAAAGGATTTATTTACCGAAATTTCAAGTGACCAATGTAACGCAAAATACTTTGATGCATTCGAGGAGCTTTTTGACATACTTACAAGGCTTGACAACGCTCTGCTTTCCCCAAGCTATGAAAAAATCAAGGCTGTGCTGAGTGACTACACCGCCAAGAGAATAAAGGGCGGCAGGTCCAAGGCACCGCCAACGGTGGACACGGAATATTTAGGCTATATAAGAGAGGACATTTCAGATGAGCTTAAGGATTTGCGTGACAATTATTTTTACTCCGATAAAGGCGCAATTAAATCCACAATTAAGCAAAACGAAAAAATTTGCAAGGCGATTTACAAGGTTTTAAAGGAATATGAAAACGAATACAAGGCAAAAAAGCGCAAGTATTCTCTTTGCGACTTTAACGACCTTGAAAGATATACCCTTGAGCTGTTTTATGACAGCGGGCACATTTCCGATATCGCCCGCGAAATTGCGCAAAGGTATGATGAGCTTTATATTGATGAATACCAGGACGTAAACTCGGTACAGGACAAAATCTTCACTGCTATTTCAAGGAACAACCGATTTATGGTTGGCGATATCAAGCAAAGCATTTATGGCTTCCGCTCCGCTGAGCCTGAGCTGTTTTCAGCCTACAGAGACAGCTTTGCCCCCTTCGATGAAGCAGAGGGCGAACAGGGGCGCACCATATTTATGTCTGACAACTTCAGGTGTGACCCCAGTGTTATAAAGACAGCAAACCATATATCTGACTATATGTTTTTTAACTCCCACGGCTTTAACTATGTTGTGGGGGACAGGCTGAAAAACGCTAAGCTTCAAGCGGAAGGCTTTTGCCCGCAAAATGCGGAGCTTTGCATAATTGACAAGTCATCAATTACCGAGGAGTCCCATTTAAAGGAGCTTGACCCACAGGCGGAATTTGTTGCCCAGGAAATAAAGCGCTTGCTTGACAAGGGGCATTTGCCAAACGGTGAAAAAATCGAGCCGCGACACATTGCAATTCTTTTAAGAAAAAGCGTTGGAAGCATTGAAAAGTATATTGATGCACTTAACAGATACGGTATTAAAAACGAATATATACAGGAAATCAGCTTTTACGAAAAGCCCCATATCCTTTTAATGCTATGTATTCTTAATTCCATTGACAACCCCTCAAAGGATGTTTACTTAGCAGGTGCAATGCACTCACATGTCTTTGGCTTTTCCTTAGAGGAGCTTGTGAAAATCAAGAGGTTTTCCCCAAAGGAATACAGCCTGTACTCTGCCCTTAAAAACTACGGCGGGGATAAGGAAATTCGTGAGAAAATTGATGTGCTTTTAGAAAAGCTCAACACGTATCGCAGTGAAATACGCAAAATGAGTGCCGAGGAAACAATTTCATACGTTATGAACGAAACGGGCTTCCTTTCATCCTGTAAGGAGGAGGAAAGACGTGATATTATCAAGCTATACAACATGGCAAGAGGCTATGAGCAAGGCTCTTACAAGGGGCTTTACAGCTTTTTGAGGTATATCGACAATGTAGCGGCGCAAAACGGTGTTAGCAAAACGGTAAGCGATGACCCGCAAAACAGTGTAAAAATCATTACTATGCACAAGTCCAAGGGATTGGAGTATGAGGTGTGCTTTTTGTGCGATACGGACAAGATGTTCAGCAAAAAGAGCTACACGTCCCCCCTCCTTTTCCACCGTTCCTTGGGAATTTGCGGTTATGTGAGCCGTGACGGCGGCATTGTGAAATATAATAATATTTTGCGCAGATGTGCCTCACTGGCAATCAAGGAAAGTGAGCTTGAGGAAAGTGAAAGACTGCTTTACGTTGCCATGACAAGAGCAAGGAGTAAGCTTTATATCACCGCCGCTATCACTAAGCAAGAGGAAAAAAGAAAAAGGCACGCACGCCTTTACAATGTTGCTGACGAATACACCCTGTACTCCTGTAATAACCATATTGATATGGTTTTGGGTGCTTGTCCCAATCCGCTTGATTTTTTAGATGTAAGGATTATTAAGGAGGAGGACATTCCCCCGTTGGAAGAGGTGCTTGAAGCACAAAGCCGCACAGACCCCGAGCGAGTGGAGGAAATCAAGAATACTTTAAAGGACAGGCTTGATTTTGAGTACAAATACGGCTATCTTGAAAAAATACCGTCTAAGCTGAGCATTTCAACCCTTTACCCCAAAATTCTTGACAGTGAAGAAAATGAAGAATATGCAAACAGCTATTCTCTTGACAGCCTGCCAAGCTTTATTGAGGACAAGGAGTCACTGATAACTGCTGCTGACAGGGGTACGGCAACACACGTGTTTTTACAGTTCTGTGATTTTGAAAATCTCAAAAAACACGGGGTGGAGTGTGAATTAAACAGGCTTTTGGACAATGCCTTTATTTCGAAATCCGTTGGTGAAATTATAAATAAAGACCATATTGAAAAATTCATTTCTTCGGAAATGATGGAGGAATTTTTAAGCGCAAAAAGGGTTATACGGGAATTTCGATTTAATGTAATGCTAAGTGCCCATGAGTTTACAGATGACGAAAGACTGAAAAACGAGCAGGTGCTTGTGCAGGGTGTTACAGACTGTATTTACGAAAACCATAAGGGTGAGTTGATTCTTGTTGACTACAAAACCGACAAGGTAACAGAGGATAACTACGTAAGCCTGCTCACAAAACGTCATAAAATGCAGCTGACTTACTACAAAAAGGCTTGTGAAATGATGTTTGAACGTGAGGTTTCCAAGGTGCTTATCTATTCTGTTCCCCTTGCCAAGACAGTTGAAATCAAATAAAAAAGCTCCAATTCGGAGCTTTTTTATTTGTTTTTAATGTAAGCTATTATGTTTATCTCTGCCGATACAATCAAGAGTGCGGTTATTATCAAGCCAAGCACGGTATAAGAGCCAAAGAAGGTTGGGATTACCGACATCATAACTGCGGCTATACAAAGGGCGCAAAGTGAAAACAGGTATGCCCTTTTTGGCTTGAAGAACAATGTTGCAAAAAGCATACCCAGAATAATTACGGTTAAAACTCCGCAAAGGAATGGCCCCATGTCCCCGTACCCCCACACGGTTAGGTCAAAATAGGAATGAAATGTATATCTTTCTGCAAAAAAATCCGCCCATTTCATCTTAACGCCCCAAGGTAATATTTCCAAAACCAAGGCGGCAAGCAAGCATACTAAATTAACTATTTTCAGCTTTTTCATAATTTTCTCCTTAATTCTTTAACCTACAATACAATTTTAACACAAAAACAGCCTGATATCAAGGCATTGCCATAAAAAATACAATTAATACATAAAAAGGGGACAAATCGGTGTAGCCGAAACGTCCTCTCTTTCAGGGTTATATTTTGTAAATCCAGTTATACTTGTCCTCAACCTTGCCCCATTGAATACCTGTTAGTGTGTCATAAAGCTTCTTTGCAACGTCACCGATTTTTCCGCCGTTTACGTCATACTCCTTGTCTTGATAGCAGAAGCGACCGATTGGGGAAACTACTGCGGCTGTGCCTGTGCCCCAAGCCTCCTCAAGCTTACCGTTTTCAAGAGCCTCAACAAGCTCATCAACAGACAAAAGGCGCTCACTAACCTTGTATCCCATATCCTTTAAAACCTCGATACAGGACTTTCTTGTAATACCGGGCAAAATTGAGCCGTTAAGGGCAGGCGTTACGATTTCACCGTCTATTTTGAACATAACGTTCATAGCACCAACCTCTTCAATATACTTCCTATGTACACCGTCAAGCCACAAAACCTGAGAATAGCCCTTTTGGCTTGCGCGCTCCCCTGCCCTGTTTGAAGCGGCATAGTTACCGCCGCACTTTGCCTCACCTGTGCCGCCCTTAACAGCGCGCACATCCTGGCTTTCAATCATAATTTTAACAGGGTTGATGCCCTCCTTATAGTAGCTGCCGCTTGGAGATGCAATAATTATAAAGGTTGCCCTTTGAACTGTATGTACGCCAAGGCTTTCATCATTACCGAAAAGGTATGGGCGAAGGTACAGGGATGTACCAAAGGAGTGGGGAACAAAATCACGCTCCACGTCAACAAATGTGGTAAGTGCCTGTAAAAAGTCATTTTCATCAATTTCCGGCAAGCACATACGGTTTGCAGAGTTGTTCATCCTCTTAATATTTTCCATAGGTCTGAAAAGCTGAATGTCACCCTTTTCTGTACGGTAAGCCTTAAGGCCCTCAAAAATTTCCGCACCGTAATGCAAAACAGTTGACGCAGGGTGAATAGATATATATCCAAAGGGCACTATCCTTGCATTGTGCCAGCCGATTTGCCTGTCAAAATCCATAATAAACATATGGTCTGTAAAGAATTTGCCAAAGCCAAGAGTATCCTCAGCAGGCATTGTCTTTGGGGATTGTGTTTTTGTAATTTTAATTTCCATAGCTACTGCCTCACAATAAAAAATATATAAAATATGATAGCACAAGGCAAAAAGCAAGTCAATAGTTTTTATAACATTTTCCTTGATTATTTAACATATACGTGGTAAAATATATCTGTGCTTTAAGGTTGCTTTAAGCCTAATGTTTTACAATTTTGAAAAATGAGGAGGTTTGATACCTTGAAAAGAAACAGTAAATTTTTAATTTTAACCCTTATTGCGGCTCTGGCGCTTGGGATCACTTTCATTTTCAGCAGCTGTGCCTATGATTACGTTTACAAGGGAATTAAGGAAACCTACATAAATGAAGAGGGAGAATTAATTATTACCTACACTGACGGCACAAGCAATAATCTTGGTGTGGTTGTAGGTGAGGACGGTAAGGACGGCTTAAACGGTATTGACGGCGCTCCCGGCAAGGACGGTAAAGACGGTGAAGACGGTAAGGATGGCGCTCCCGGTAAGGATGGACTGAACGGCTTGGACGGCGCACCGGGTAAGGATGGCGCTCCCGGCAAGGACGGTGAGGTTGTTGTTTCAGGTGATGGACACAGTGTTGGATTAGCCGCATCCAAGGCGGCAAGAAGCTCTGTCTGTGTTATTGCAGGCGGCGGGGCAGGCTCAGGTGTTATTTACAAGTACTCAGAAGAGGATGACGGATATTTTATCATCACAAATCACCACGTGGTTTATGACGGCACGTACAATAAAATCAATGATAATATTCGTATTTTGCTTTACGGAAGTGAGTATTCCGATTTCTATATTGATGCCGAATACGTTGGCGGCACAATGAACTACGATATTGCGGTTTTGTTTGTTAAAAACAATGACATTTTAAAGGCTTCAAGTGCGGTTTGTGCTGAGGTCGCCTCCTCCAACAATGTGAGCATAGGAGAAGCAGCTATTGTTGTGGGTAATGCCAGCGGTGAAGGTATTTCCGTAACCTCCGGTGTTGTAAGCGTTGATTCGGAAAATATCGAAATGACCGCTGCTGACAACGAGACAAAGATTACATACAGGGTTATGCGTACAGATGCTTCCGTTAACAGAGGTAACAGCGGCGGCGGACTTTTCAATGACAAGGGCCAGCTGATTGGCATTGTAAATGCAAAGGTGATTTCAAGTGATGTTGAGGGTATTGGCTATGCAATCCCTTCAAGCCTGGCTTGTAATGTTGCCGACAATATTATTGACAACTGCTATAAAAAGAGCTGCACATCTGTCAGACGTGCGCTTTTGGGAATTACCGTTTCAATTAACACCTCTGTTTCCGTTTTCGACCCCGAAACAGGAAAAATCAGAATTGAAGAGGAGGTTTATGTGGTTGAGGCGACCTCCACCAACCTTTTCGGTACAGGTATAAAAGCAAATGATATTATCAGAGCCATTGAGCTTGACGGGCTTGAAAGGCTTGCTGTAACTCGCCAATATCACGTAATTGACTATCTGTTGCAAGCGCGAATCGGTGACACGGGTACACTTTATGTTGAAAGATTGAACGAGAAAACCAATGAGTATGAAACAGTTGAGTTAGAATTTGAAATTACAGAGAGCTGTGTAGTTAATTACTAAAAAATGCTTATACGTGTAGTTTTTTCTAAAAATGGCGATAACGTGTCGATAATTTTTCAAAAAAACAGGGAGATGAAAATTCATCTCCCTGTTTTTATTCTAAAATGCTATCAATTTCTTTTGTGGTGGCTGCTATATAGGTTGCGCCTGCGTCTTTTAGCTCCTCATAGCTGCCGTATCCAAAGGTTACACCTATGGAGTCAAGGCCGTATTTTTTCGCACCGTTAATATCAAAATGGCGGTCACCTACCATTATTATTTTTGACCTGTCCTTTTCTTCACTAAGCTCTAAGGCGTATTCCACAACCGCTTCCTTTGTTGCTCTTGTTTTTTCATCCGTGCTGGCGGCTGAAATAAAATCAAGATATTTCAAAATGCCCTTCAGCTCAACCACCTTAGTTGCGTATATTTCCGGCTTTGAGGTTGCCAAGCCTATTTTATAGCCCTTTTTCTTAAGGCTTTCTAACAGCTCCAAAACACCGTCATACATTGTACATTCCAAAATTCCCTTTTGGCTGTAATACTCTCTGTAAATTTTAATTGCAAGGGTGGTTTTATCCTCATCAAAGCCGCAAAATTCCTTAAACGACTGTGTAAGGGGCGGACCTATAAATTTAAATAGCTCCTGCCTTGGCGGTGGGGTTATACCGAATTTTTCAAGGGCATAGGCAACGGAATTTGTCACCCCTATTCCCGAATCCACAAGCGTGCCGTCCAAATCGAACAAAACTGTTGTATATTTCTCCATTATTTTCCCTCATTTTCAGACACAGGGCCGATTATTTTAATTATTTTTTATCAACTACACACGTGGTTATTTGTTTTCATTACTTTTTATCAATTACAGACACGTGGTCAATTGTTTTGTCAATTGCCCCATCTAAAGAGCCAACGATTTTGTCCTCTCCCACGATTTCCTTAATGTTCAGCTTTTCAAGCATTGAAAGAACAGACGGGGATGCACCGCACATAATAACCTTAACGTTATTTTCTCTTAAAGCCTCCACATGCTCGACAAGGGCGCTTGTGCCCGATGTGTCAATTGCATTAACTCCGTCTAAGGAAATTATAAGCTCCTCAACTCCCTGCAGTTCTTCCTTGAACACTCTTTCAAGCTTGCCGATGTTTGCAAAGAACAAGGGACCCTTTACGTACATAATTTTTGTTATGTCCTCGGATTTTGAGCCGTATTTTTCCTCATCAAAATCCTTAATCTCTATGCTTGATTTTGATGAACGGTAAATAAACATAAATGCGGACAGCACTATACCGATTACAATAGCGATTGTTAAGTCAAAGACTATTGTTGCTATCATTGTTACCAAGAACTTGGCAATACCGCCAATGAATTTTTTAGAAAAAATTGTTTTGATTTCTCCCCACTCATTCATCCTCCAAGCAGTTACCATTAAAACACCTGCCAAGGCTGACAAAGGAATTTTTGCCATAACGGGGGCAAGAAGGAACATGGAAATCAAGAGGCCAACTGCGTGGATAATGCCGCAAAGACGTGTTTGCGCCCCTGATTTAATTGCCACGCTTGTTCTTGCAATTGCGGCTGTGGCAGGGACACCGCCAAAGAAGGGAACGATAATATTACCAACACCCTGCGCGATAATTTCCTGGTTGGCGTCAAACTCCTCGTTCTTCATTTTAGAGGCGCTTGCGCCGCACAAAAGGCTTTCTATCAAGGCAAGGGCGGCAATACTGAAGGCAGGGGAAATATATGAGCCAAAGCTCTTCCAATCTATTGCGGAAAAGCTGAAGCGCTCATCCAAAATAAGCTTTTGAGGGATTTGACCCACCAGGTCAATATGCTCACCAAAGCCAAAAATGACTGAAATTATTGTTGCCACAATAATGCTGACAAGGGATGAAGGAACCTTGGAATTCCACTTTTTGGGCCATACAAGCATAATGGCAATTACAATTGCGCCTATCAAAAGTGCGCGCCAGTTAAGGTTAAAGCCGTTTGTAAAATATGAACCGATTTTTTCAATCGGATTTGTGCCAACTGAGGTTGTACCGAAGAAATTGTCAATTTGACCCAAGGCAATTGTTAAAGCAATACCTGAGGTAAAGCCTGTAATAACAGGACGAGGTATCATTGACACAAGCCTGCCAAGCTTAAACACCGCACAAAGCAGAATTATTACGCCTGCAAGAACGGAAACAACAAAAATGGACTGAATACCGCCACTTGAAGCAACAATGCCCACAAGAATTGCTGACATAGCGCCCGTTGGACCGCTGATTTGGTATGATGCGCCAGCCAGGGCACTCATAATAAGTCCTGCTATAATTGCGGTAACAAGACCAGCCTCAGCCGTTGCGCCACAGGCAACACCGAATGCAAGGGCAAGGGGCAAGGCAACTGCGGTAACGGTTATTCCCGCCATTAAATCCTTTGAAAATTTTTGAAGATTGTAACCGCTGAACTCATTTTTCAGCTTTGTTACATAAGATTTGATAAACATTTTTTCGCCTTCTTTTTCTGTTTGTAATTGTTAGCCGCAGTATACCCAGTCGAACCCGATTTGGAGCGATAAATAAAGCCTTATGCTGCAACGAAAAAATCTTGCCGATTTTTTAATCGCCCGCGCTTTTTTGTCTTGCCTAAGCCTCTATTTATTCGCTCTAAATTTGCGAAGCAATCTATTCGCACATAATAG
>SVRE01000091.1 GCA_015065005.1 Oscillospiraceae bacterium | reverse complement strand
GAAATAGTTCGGTTGCGTTTTTCTTGGTGACCCGTACGGGAATCGAACCCATGTTTCAGCCTTGAGAGGGCCGCGTCTTAACCGCTTGACCAACGGGCCATTGTCACAATGCTTGACTATTATATCATAACTTTTTTTATTTTGCAATACCTTTTTAGAAAAAATTTAATATTTTTAACAATCCTCAAACTTTACTTGAAAACGCCGATATTCTATGCTAAAATTAAATCAAACAAACAAATTTAACCGTAAGGAGAATTAGTATGCTTTATATAGGTGTTGCTTACTATCCTGAGCTTTGGGATAAGAGCGAAATTGAAAAGGACGTTAAGCGAATGAAGGATGCGGGAATTAACTGTGTACGTGTCGGTGAATTCGCTTGGGGCGAAATGGAAAGAAAAGAGGGAGAATACGATTTTTCACTCTTTAAATATATGCTTGACGTGCTTTATGAAAATGGGATTTACACGGTTATGTGTACACCGTCCTGCACACCACCACGTTGGGCTTTTGAAAAGTATCCTGATGCGAGAAGAATCAGAAGCGAGGGCTACATAAAAACTCAAGTCGAGCATTCGGGCAGAGTTCACTCATGTAAATCTCACAAGGGAATTCGCCATCTTAACGCAACTATTGCCGAAAAAATGTCAGAGGCACTCGGCTCGCACCCCGGCGTTATCGGTTGGCAGGTTGATAACGAAATCTATCCTTATGATTACGGATGCTATTGCGATAATTGCGTAAAGGAATTTAGAGAATATCTTAAAAACAAATACGGCACAATAGAAAATCTTAACGAAAAGTGGGTAATGCACCGTTGGTCGCTCGATTACGATAGCTTTGAGCAAATTTTGCCACCAAGCCACGCAACGTGGGAGCATCCAAGCCGTCAAACTGAATGGCTTTTCTTCCAAAACAATCTCATTTATTCGTACGTTAAGGAGCAAGCTGAGGCTATAAGAAAGCACTCTAAAGCCCCTGTTGGCACGGATATGATGAACATTGAGGCGTTGCTAAGCTACAGCAAGATGAATAGATTTCTTGACGTTGTTCAGCATAACCACTATAACGTTCAGGCGGACCTTTATAAATCACTTTTCTATTATGATTTTGCAAGAACACTTAAGGACCGTCCATTCTGGGTAACCGAAACTCAAGTGGGCTGGAACGGCTCGTTTGCCGGATATGGTGGATATAGAGAAAGTGGACATAACTACATAAATTCACTTGCTCCAATCGCTAAGGGTGCGGAGATGAACCTCTATTGGCTCTATCGCTCGCATAAGGCAGGACACGAGCTTGGACACGGCGCGATTTTGTCATCCTCGGGCAGACCGAACAGCCCTGCAACCGCGACAAAAAGACTTTACGACGACCTTCAAAAGGCAAAGGATTTCTTTGAATTAAGCAAGGTTAAGTCGAAAATCGCTCTTACGTATTCCGCAACCTCGGTTGTAGATTATAGATATTTCCCAACCATAGCTGATCTTGACCGTAACGTAGAGGAAAGACTAATTCAAAATTTCTACGATGCGTTCAGACACCATAATATCGACGTAATCGAAACCGACAAAAATCTCGACGGCTACGACGTTGTAATGTCGCCAATTCTTGCAAATCTTGACGATGACGGCTTTAGAGATAGAATTCTTGAGTTCGTAAATAACGGTGGAACGTGGATTGTCGGACCTTTGACCGACACTATGACCGAGTATGCAGCAAAGTACGAGCACGCACCGTATTCTATGCTAGAGGAGCTTTGCGGAGTATATACAAAGTATCAAATTCC
Organism: Oscillospiraceae bacterium; assembly: GCA_015065005.1. Lineage (GTDB taxonomy): Bacteria > Bacillota > Clostridia > Oscillospirales > CAG-272 > RGIG2000. Next base: position 2,398 of record SVRE01000091.1, on the reverse strand, counting down.
GTTTGAGCACGAGTCATATACTGCCGAGCTAAATGACGGTACAAGATTTAACATTTTCCTTGGCTGCGATGCTTATGAGCTAAGAGGCGCTGAAAGCCTTGCAACGTATGCAAGCGTGCCTGATATTAACGGACTTTGCGCTATTGCTAAAAATAAGGTGGGCAAGGGGCAGGTAATTCTTCTCGGTACTGCACCCGATAAGGACGTGCTTTTGAAGCTTGTTGATAAAGCACCTAATGCCGAGGCATCAAGAAACGTGTGCGTTGTTAAGCGTGAGGGAGAGCAAAACGGACTTATCGCCTTCGAGCTTGAAAATAAGGAAGGATATATCGTTCTTGACAAGCCATATTACGATATAATCGCACAAAAAGAGGTAAGTGGCAAAATAGAGATTAAGCCTTATACAGCACTTTTCCTTAAGAAAATTTAAAAATAAATCCTCAACATTTGTTGAGGATTTTCTATTGTAAGAAAAATAAGTTTATGGTAAAATATATATAGCATTAAAAAGGAGGACTTTTATGGTAACCTTTAAAGAAGTAAAAAATAATGAGAAAATCAAGGCGTATATAAAAAAAGCAGACGAATCCTTGCTGGCTCTTGGTTATACTGACCATAGCTTTGCGCATGTGGGACTCGTTTCCGAAAGGGCTGCTTATATTCTTGAAACGCTTGGCTTTGGCGCGCACGAGGTGGAGCTCGTGAAAATTGCCTCATATCTTCACGATATAGGAAATATAGTCAATAGGAAGGAGCATTCGCAAAGTGGAGCTGTAATGGCATTCCGTATTCTTGATAATATGGATATGGATGCTGAGGATATTGCGACAATCGTTACCGCAATCGGAAATCACGATGAGGGCGATGGCGAGGCGGTAAATGCAGTTTCGGCAGCGCTTATAATAGCCGATAAGTCGGACGTTAGACGCTCACGCGTTAGAAACGCTGATATGACCACCTTTGACATTCACGATAGAGTAAATTATTCCGTTATTGAATCCTCGCTTAAAATTAACGAGGAAAAGACCATCGTTACCTTGAAGCTTAAAATCGACACGGAAATCAGCTCAGTTATGAATTATTTTGAGATTTTTCTAAATCGTATGATAATGTGCAAAAAAGCTGCCAAAAAATTGAACCTTGAATTCAAGCTCGTAATAAACGACCAGATTTTAATATAAAAACAGCGCCAAACAGCCCGTTTGGCGCCTTTTTTGGCCTAAAAATCCCTATTTTATATATGAATATATGAAAATATTTTCATATAATAATTCAAAATAGCCGATTTGAAAAACAAAAAATCCCTCGAAATCGAGGGATTTTTTTAACTTATCTCTTCAAGAAGCTTGCTCGCTTCATTGGATGTTGAAAGCTTGCGCCCATTTTCTATTACATACTCAAGCTGTTCCTTTGCTTTTGCCGTTTCATTTCTGGCAATGTATATTTTGCCTAAAGTCAAAGCGTGCTTTATAGCTTCGAATAAATCGGGTGTTTCGTGCTTTCCAATTTCTGCAAGTGCGGTTTCGTAATCGCCTTTTTTTATATAAATTTCGGCAGTTGTTAAGGCAAGGGTTGAAAATAGGTGAGGCTTAAAGCCTTCCTTTGCTTCGGGTGTTGAAAAAATAGCAAGCATTTTTTCGTAAGCCTTTTGCGCCTCCTCAATTTCATCTAAAAACATATAAACATCGCAAAGATTATTATAATAAGACGCAACAATTGGATAAAAAATCTTTTTTGAAAAAGGAGTCAAATCAAAATTTTCCAAAATGTTCTTGGCTAGCTGGTAATTACTCGAATCTGAAATCACAAGCATTGAACAGTAGTCAATGGTGTATAAGAGATTTTTGGGACTTCGTCTGTAAAGTGTTTCTATAAAATCAAGATATTCGGTTGGATCACAGGAGCTTTGAAAACGAAGACATTTTTTCTTTGCACTAAAGCTGACTATGAAATTTCCTATAAGGTTGAATGCTATCGTTATTAAAAAAGATAGCACAAATGGGGTGATTGACGGATTTACAAACGCATACCAAAGAAATGATAAAGTAAGGCACGAAAGCAAAAGAAAAAGTTGAATTTTTCTTGCATGCTTAATAAAAAACTTCATAAAATACCACCTTGATAAAATTTATATAACTATTCTAACATAACTTGAATGTGATTTCAAGCAATTAAAGCTTACAATTTGTCAACCTATGGTTGCAAAAAGAAAAAATCCCTCGAAATCGAGGGATTTTAATAGTTAAAACATTCCACCATTGTACTTCTTTTTTACAACGAAAATCATTACAAGAGAGATAACAAGTCCCAAGAGCATCGCGCCCATACTCGAAAGGATTATTACGTCATCTTCCCCAAGGAGTGAAATCACGCCACTTATAAACGGCCCGACAGCAAG
>SVRE01000028.1 GCA_015065005.1 Oscillospiraceae bacterium | reverse complement strand
TAGTCTGCCGTAAACCTCTTCATTAACTGTGAGGACAGGAGCAAGACCGCAAGCACCGATACAACGGGTTGCATCCAAGCTGAATTTTCTGTCTGCAGAGATTTCGCCATTCTTAATGCCGAGCAAGGACTCCAGCTTGTCCATAAGTAAGCCGGCACCCTTAACGTAGCAAGCAGTACCTAAGCACACTGCAACTGCATACTCGCCCTTTGGGTTAAGAATGAATTGTGAGTAGAAGGATGCAACACCATATACTTCAGATAGCGGAACATCCATGGAGAGTGCGATGTGCTTCTGTACTTCAATTGGCAAGTATCCGTAAATACCCTGTGCGCCTTGAAGAACAGGCATAAGAGCGCCCTTCTCCCCTTTGTGCTTTGCAATGAGCTCATCAAGCTTAGCCAACTGTTCAGCTGTGCCATTGAAAGCAACTGTTGTCAATTTCTTTTTCATAGAGGAACTCCTTTATAAATAAATTTTTAATCGAATTTATGCTCGATAACATTTGCTGCATTATCGAGGTAGTCATTTTCCATAAGCTCAATTATACCCTTATCGCAAAGAGCTGTGAGCTTTGGGTCCATAGGCAATTTGCCAAGAACATCATAACCAAACTTTTGTGCAATCTGGTTTGCTTTATTCTCACCGAAGATATGAATTGCCTTGCCACAATCAGGACAAATAACATAGCTCATATTTTCAACAAGACCAATTACGGGAATATTCATAAGCTGTGCCATATTTGCAGCCTTTTCCACAATCATTGAAACAAGATCCTGCGGAGTTGTTACAACAACGATTGCATCAACAGGCAAGGACTGGAATACAGTTAGCGGAACATCACCGGTTCCCGGAGGCATATCGATAAACATATAATCAATATCGTTCCAGACAACCTCAGTCCAAAACTGCTTAACCATACCTGCGATTACAGGCCCACGCCATACAACCGGCTTGGTTTCATCATCTAATAAAAGGTTGATAGACATAACATCTATTCCTGTTTTTGTTGACGCAGGAATAAGGTATTCTCCATTAGATACTGCCCTTTCCTTTATTCCGAAATTCTTTGGAATAGAGGGACCTGTTATATCCGCATCAAGTATTGCTGTCTTATAGCCCTTTCTTTGCATAAGCACAGCAAGCATTGAGGTAACTATTGATTTTCCAACACCACCCTTGCCACTCACAACTCCGATAACATGCTTAACGGAGCTAAGTGCATTCAACTGTTCCTTAGGTATTTCTCTTGAAGCGCATTTTTCAGAACAGGTTGAACAGTCATGCGTACACTCTGACATAATACTTTCCTTCCTTATATAATTTTATCATAAGATATTTTACTACAAAATAATAAAAAATTCAAGTCTTTTTGAGAAATATTATATAAAAAAAGAAGTGCCAATTGTACTAAATTTCAGTGAATTTTACCAAAAACCTGTTAGTTACATAATCACATGTATCATAATCCACGTATGCAAGCTTGTTTTCGGTAAGCAAAACCGTTGCAGCTCTTTTGACATTTTTTCGTTTTTTTGTTTCGTCATTTTTTTCAAGTTCATTCAAGGCTTCTTTGATTTTTGGCGAATATACACGTAAAAAGCTTGGCAAATATCCCATTCGATTCGTAGCCAGGCGATCTACTGCAAGCTTATCCCTCAGCACTTGTCCATCAACACTCTTTACTTGTGAAAAATATTCAAAAATAGCCTTTGTAAAATCATCAAGTGAATTTCCAACATTTACTCTGTCAATGTAATCAGAAAATTCCATAAACATCTCGAAGGGACTTTCAAAAACGGAAACCAAATACTCAAGTGTCAGCCCAAACCTTCTTGAATTATACATTTTTTCAAATGCATCCTCAAAGCGGTGCAATCTTTGCAATTCGGTATTGGTTAACCAATCATTAGACGTGATTTCATAGGGAGGAGTGTCGATAAATTCATATTTATAGTTGTTTTTTTCTCTCAATTCAGCACCGTACAACAATTTCAAAAATCCGACCTGTAGCATATGAGGTTTAAGCCTGTATGCAAGATCGAAGGTTCTTTTAAAGCTATTCAAATTCTCATAGGGCAATCCGATTATCAAATCAATATGAACGTGAATATTTCCGAGCATTAGTAGCTTTTTGATATTTTCGCAAAGCAGGTCAAGATTTGTCCTTCTGTTTACTGCAATCAACGTTTGTTCGTTAAAGCTTTGCAGTCCTATTTCAAATTGTATCAGCCCCTTGGGCGCTCTCGCTAGCAAATTTACGGTTTGGGTGTCCAAAAGCTCGCCTTCAATTTCAAAATGAAAGCACACATTTTCAGGGATGCTTTTGCCATATTGGTCAATAATAAATTCAAATATTTCTCTTGCGCGTTTTTTATTAGCGTTGAACGTTCTATCAATAAACTTGACTGTTTGGGTACCGCTGTTTGCGAGTAAAATTATATTTTTCTTTGACTCTTCCAAATCAAAGAATTTCACCCCCTCGCATCTTCCCGATAAGCAAAAGGCGCAGTGAAACGGACAGCCCCTGCTCGTTTCGATATACGCAATTCTCCCATTTAACGTATCAAGGTATTTTTGAGAATAGGGATTTGGAGGATTCTTTGATGAAAAAAATGGTTGCTTTATAAACACCTCCCCGCCTTTTTTAAAGGAAACGCCGTCTATCAGCTCTATCGGGACACCACTGCAAAGTTGACTTAACGGTTCCTCACCTTCGCCGGAAATTATGTAATCAATAAATGAATTGTTTTTCAGCAGGCTCTCGGCATTGTAGCTGACCTCAGGACCACCTAGCAGCACCTTAGCATCCGTTGCATCCTTCACTTTTTTTGCCAACCACAAGGTTTCGTTTTTGTTCCAAATGTATGTGGAAAAAGCAACCAAATCAGCATTTTGAAACAATATTTTTTCAAGAACTTTTTCTTTCGGCTCATTTATCGTTGCTTCCAAGACCTCACATTCTACATTATTATATTTTTTTAGAGCTGCAGCAAGATACCACACCGCCAATGTTGAGTGTATGTACTTGCTGTTTAATGCACACAATAATACTTTCACTGTAATCACCTCACAATGTATTTTATCAAATTTTATTTACTTTGTCAAACTCTTCTTTATTTATTTTAAATAATAAGTATTGACAAATAAAGTCGAATGTGTTAAAATAGTTTTGCTAATTATGATTGGATAGGAGTATGTTGTATTGGTTAATTTCGTCGATTTGCATTGTCATGCATTATTCCGTTTAGACGACGGTGCTCACAATGAAGAAGTTATGAAAAAAATGATTGACATAGCTTACGAAGATGGAACGAGATACCTATGCTTTACACCCCATTTCAAGATTTATGAATTTGATAGCGAGGATGAAGTTTATTCGCATATGCAGCGTATGGATCGAAGATTCAAGGTTGCTTGCGAATATGTAAACGACAAATACCCTGAGATGAGTCTTTTTTTAGGAAACGAAATTATGTATCATTCCGATATACCTGATTCTCTGCTTTCCAAAAAATGTCATTTTTTGGGTGACAGTTCATACGCTTTAGTTGAGTTTGAGCCAAACTGTTCTGCTTTTGAGATTGAAAATATCACTATTAGGCTTTTACGCAAAGGCATCCGCCCGTTAATCGCTCACGTAGAAAGATATTCTGCTGTTGTTAAAGATTTATCATTAGCCAGGTCTCTTAAGGAAAGCGGTGCACTGTTACAAGTTAATGCAAGGTCTGTTACCAGGTTTAAATTTGGTAAGATTGCTAAGTTTTTAAAGCAGGCATTCAAAAAAGAGTTGATTGATGTTATTGCTTCCGATGCACATAACGATACCAGCTTTTCGCCATCCCTTTCAAAAGCTTACGAGCATATCTCGAAAAACTATGGTACAAACTATGCTAACTGTATTTTTCATGATAAGCCCTTAGCTATTTTAATGAACAAAAACGCGTTTTAAGGAGTACAAAATGGATTCTAACAACAACACATCTAAAAAAGGCACTATGGAACTTGACATTAGAGATGTAGTGAATTTTCTGTTATCCAAGCTTTGGATTATTGCACTTGTTGTTCTTAGCCTTGCTATCATTGCATATCTATGGACAACATTCTTTGTTACCGAAGAATATCAATCAACAACTAAGCTGTTCATAACCTCTACCGGTTATGCTGACAAGGATAACATTGACCAGGCAACAGGTGACTGGCAGCTTGGTAAGCAGCTTACAAAAACCAGCAGTGAGTTAATTAAGGGTGACTATTGCGACAGAGTCGCACAAAGGCTCAATGCTCACGATCCGGAAGCTGCTGTTCCTGCAGGACAGGTTGATCTTTCCAAGGTTTTGAATGACGGCAAAATAATGGCTGAAAACTCTAAGTTCTCTGTTTATTTTTCTGAATTCTATCCTAACGGAATCACCGGTTCTGATATTCGTTCTTGCATCAAGATTGATTCCGATGATGAAACCTGTATAGTTTCCGTAACTGCCACAACTGAAAATGCAAGACTTTCTGCTGCTATTTCTAATGCTGTTATGTACTTATTCGGTGAGTATATTAATGAATTTATGGGTGTTGAAACAATCGTTACAACTATTTCAAGATCCGGCGTTGTTCCTGCTGCCCCATCAAATGCAAATGCTACAAGAAATGCTGCTATTTTCGGTGCTATCGGTGCTGTTTTTGTTTGTGCTGTACTTGTGATAATCTTCATTTTTGACGACAAGATTAAGACACCTGATGATGTTGAAAAGCAACTTGGATTAAGTGTTTTGGGTGCAATACCTGAAATTGATGAAGCGTGAGGTTTAAGCGATGAAGACAACTGCTATAAAAGAAACTAAAAAATTTAATTATTCCGTTCGAGAAGCTTTCAAAACCCTTCGTACCAACTTTTTATTCTGTGGTGATGACATTAAAACCGTTCTTATTACCAGTTGCGTTAAAAACGAAGGCAAAAGTACAATTTCAATCGAATTGTCCAAATCTTTAGCACTTTCTGAGAAAAAGGTTCTTCTAATTGACTCCGACCTGCGTAAATCTGTATTTGCTACCAAATACACCTCAAACGAAGGAAATATATTGGGTCTTAGTGAGTACTTATCAGGTCAAGCTGAATATGATGATGTTTTGTACTCTACAGATAATGAAAACCTTCATATGATTTTTGCCGGTGCTGTTCCACCAAACCCCGTTGAGCTTCTTGGCTCCAACAAGTTCCGCACACTTGTAAAACAGGCAAGAGAGCAATATGATTACGTTATCATTGACGCCGCTCCTCTTGGTGCTGTTATTGATGCTTCTGCTATTTCCGCTTTCGTTGACGGTGCAATTTTAGTTGTTACCGCAAACGAAATCAGCTATAGATTCGCTCAAGATATCAAAATTCAGCTTGAAAAGAGTGACTGTAAGGTGCTTGGTGCAATCCTTAACCGTATACCTATGAGATCAGGTTCATACTATAACAACTATTACAAAAAATATTATGGCAGATACAAGAAGTATGGCTATGGTAAATACGGTAAGTACGGTAAGTATGGTCAGTACGGTGGATACTACGGTGGTCAATACGGCGGTTATGGTTACGGCGAAGAAGAGGATTTTGAAGAAAACAGCGAAACCGAAACCGAAACCGAAACCGAAACCAAATCTAAATCCAAATCCAATAGCAAAAAATAATACTCTTACAAATTGTAGGAATTCGGATTTCTTTATTCCGAATTCCTATTTTTTTAAAGGTGATTTATGAACTCTTTTAAAAACAAAGCCAAAAGCTTTTTAAATGGGTACTATTACCCACTTTTGATATTCTTAACAGCTCTTATGGCACACACTTTTTCTCTTGAGCTTTTAGGTGCCGCTATTTTCTTTATCACAGCAACTGCAGGCTTTATTTTTTGTGAAGATTTGAAATTTTTAATCTCCCCTTTGATTATGTTTATTCTGATGTTTTCACAAAAAAGCGTTGCAAGCGGTATTTTTTTCACAAAGCCATATCTTATAGCTATGGTTTGCTGTGCAATATATATTATCGCTTTATTTTTTGCGCACTTTATCATATATAAAAAGCTTATTAATTTTAAAAGCTTTTTAAAATCCAAATTATTTTTGGGCTATATTTTGATTTCTGTGGCATTTTTATTAAATGGCTTTTTAAACTTTGATGAATACTCCTTTGGAAACATTGTTTTCGCCTTGGCTTTAATCGGTTCCTTTGGCGTGGTGTTTTTAATTTTTAATATCAATTTAAATTCTGAAAATCTTGTAAAATACCTGTTTTTTGTTCTTTATTTAGTTTCTTTATTGGTCACTTTGGAGCTTTTCTTCTCCTTTTTCAACCAAATCAGAATTGTAAACGGTGAAATCGTAAAGGAAAGCATTTTACTTGGCTGGGGAATGTGGAACAATGTGGGCGGTATGCTTTCGTTCTTACTTCCAATACATTTCTATTATGCTTCAACGACAAAAAAATTCGGTTTTCTGTTTTACGGAAGCGGTATACTCTCTTATTTAGCCATCGTTTTAACTCTTAGCCGCTCTTCTCTGCTGGTTTCCAGCTTAATAATTGTTGCTTGTGCTATTATCGGCTGCTTTTGCGGTGAAAACAAAAAAATCAACCGAATAATTACAGCCTCGGTTGCAATTATCGGTTGCGTTGGTATAATTGTTTTGTGGGAGAAAATATCCGGCATTTTAGGCGATTATATTGCACGCGGCTTCGATGACAACGGTAGATTTGAAATCTACAAAAAGGGCTTTAAGAACTTTCTTTCTAATCCTATTTTTGGCGGTGGCTTCTGTTCCGTTGATGCGCAGGAGCATCAGTTTATCAGCTTTTTGCCTGACAGATATCATAACACAATTATTCAGCTTTTGGGTGCCTGCGGCATTGTCGGTCTTTCAGCCTATCTTTTCCATAGATATCAAACAATAAAGCTGCTCTGGCAAAAAAGAAGCTTATCTGTTGTGTTTGCATTTCTTTGCATTTTGTCTCTGTTGTTGACAAGTATGCTTGATAACCACTTTTTTAACATTTATCCGGGATTTATATACACACTTATTTTGGTTACAATTGAAAAATCAAGCTGTGAAAAATAAAAAACAAAGCGTTGCAGTTTTCTCTGCAACGCTTTTATATTATGAATAGAATGAACCTTGTGTCAGGGTTTCTGTCTTTTCATTCTCACCAATGATTACTACGCAATCAGATTGACATTCAGCAGCAAAAAGCACGCTGCATTTTTCCGAATAATCCTTTGGCAACTGGAAACAAACAGATTCTGTTCCCATAATTACCGTAAATTGCTTACCGTATGTACAAAGCTCCTTTTTAGAAATAGAGCCTGATGCATTAGGTATTGTCGCCTTAACCTCTACCGGCTTATTTGTTGTGGAAACACATACGAGTGTGCCACCTCTTAATGTGAAATTAGTAACATATTCAACCTTTTCGTACAATACGTGATGTCCCGTAACAATAGAAACTGTATCTGCCTTTATCGCATCAGTTTCAGCTAAAATTGTAGTTTTTCCTGAATTGATTGTAACAGTACTGTCTGCTTTGATGCCCTTATTTGACTCAATAACATTAACATCTATTGTTCCGCCAAGAGTAATATTGGTTGTTGAATCCATAGCATCCTTTTTGGTTGCTATTACTATTTTGGCACTGCTTGCCTCAATTAAGGCGCTGTTTAATCCATCCTCATAAGAATCAATACCGATTGTAGCCTTTGAAATTGTAATTGAATTGTCAGCTTCTATTCCTTTGCACTCGGTTAAGGTAAATCTCTTAGTATATCCTGTTTCAGTACCGTCAACAAGAACATATTCACCGCTTACCATCTTGTATTCACCGTTTACATCTTCGGTGAAAACGGGAATTGTTTTAATATATACAACACCGGTAGTGGAAATTGCCAAATCAACACACTCTATTCCGTTTCCGTTTGTTGTTACTTTTATGTTTGCTTTGCCTGTTATATTAATGCTTTGGTCACTTTTAATCGAATCCTCTGCGGTTTTGAAAATCAAGGTGCCACCATTAATGTTAACATCCTTAGTAGCGGTTACTGCCTTACCGTCAGCCTCAACCTGTATTTTGCCGTCATTAATCTCAACAATGCCGTATGAGTTGATTCCGTTTGTGTTGCATCTGATATCAGCGCTACAGGAATTAATGGTAATCTTGCCCTCTACCTCTTTACCGACCTCATCATCGCCGGATTTGAAGCCGCTTCTTGCAGAGTTGATCAAGTACTTACCGCCATTGATTGTCAAGCTGAGCTTGCCGTAAATAGCGTGTCTTACAGAGGTAATATTGTATGAGCCGCCATTAATAACCAAGTTTTTAGTACATGAAATACCGTGCTTGGCATTGCCCTTGACAACAAGCCTACCTTTGCCACCCAATGTAAGATCGCAGGATCTTACTCTGATAGCTGAAGCTTCACCGTTTACACTTGTATCAGAAACAAAGTTAACGGAGTTCTCTGCCAAAACAATTGTTACTGATGCACAGCTTTCTGCATAAATAGCAGGAGCAGAGCCTGCATACGTAATATCAACACCGTCAAGAAGCAAAATAACGTTTTGGTCTTTTGCTTTTATGTAAACTTGTCCATTAGCGGTTTTACCTGTAATACGGTAAATACCGCTCTTTTCTATTTTATACTGTTTTCCGCCCTCAAGACCGGTGACATCAACATTTGTATAATCTGTATAAGAGGAAATTTTACCCTCATTACCGTAAGTGTCCTCTGCTGTGAACACATCCAACACATTGCCCAAAACGCTTTCAACCGTTGGACGATTTACATCAACACTTGGCTCATCCTTATTATCAGGACCAAGAGGTGTATCCTCACTTGGAGGGGTAACGGGTGCATCGGGATTTTCCGAATCGCTTGGGTTGCTTGAAGTGCTTGAACTATTTGTATTGTCATTGCTTGATGGGGTGGTGCTTGGTGTAGAGCTTGGAACCGTTTCCTGTCCACATGAAGCAAGCATCAACACAAAAATTAATGCTAAAGCTAATGCAAGAATTTTCTTCATTTCAATTCTCCTTGTTACTACGTATTTAATATATATATTTTACCATATTTATTTTATGCAGTCAACATATTTATTTTATATAGTCGACTATTTTATTTTAATAAATGAGCGAGTGCGTTATAGATTGACAGATAATCATTAGTAAGGATTGTATCAATGCCCATATTAACATACCTTATTGCTTCAGTTGGATCATCAGCATAAAAAACATTACACAGAATACCGTGTGCGTGGGCTTTATCTATGCTTTCCTGATTAAAGTACGGCTTGAACAGCTGTACCTTGTATGCCCCAAGGGCAATTGCACGGTCAACTATGGACACAGGGTCGCGGTTTCCGTCCCATCCAACACAGACTTTAAGGTCAGGAGCATACTCCATTACTTGCCTAATAATGCTATCGTTAGTGGTCATAAAATAGATATGCTTTTCACAATCGTATTTACGTATCAAGGAAACTATTTCCTCTATCATTGGATTTGCAAAGCATTCATCCCAAATTTTGACGTGAATGTTCATTATTACGCGTCCTGCGAATTTCAGCAAAATTTCCTCGAAGGTAGGAATTTTCATGCCCTTATATTTTTCGCTGTGCTTGATACCGAAATCAAGCTGTAACAGCTCCTCATAGGTATGCTCATATATTTTACCTTGTCCGTTTGAAGCCCTTTCAAGTGTGCTATCGTGGCAAGAAACAAGGACACCGTCCTTTGTTGACCAAACATCAAATTCGATTTCTTCTGCGCCAAGAGCCACTGCAGAACCAAATGCCGCCATACTGTTTTCGGGAGCCACTGTATTAAAACCACGATGAGCGCAGATGCGCGGATATTTCATAACATCGTCAAAGGGGACAACAGATGAGCCTGCATTGCGATAAAGCCAAGGTCTGCGCCCTTCCTCAATATATTCGTAGTGAGCTTTAAGTTTGCCCAAATGCCCCGCAGGCTTGTAGTACTTATCCTTAGGGTCTATTTCACAAATGCCAAGACCCACCTTATTCTTGAGGTTAACAAGCTCCTCTCCTTTGGGTGAAATTACAGAACTACAGCCACAGGTTAAGGAATTTTCACTTAATGACACGGATGCACGTACAAGAAACGCGTTAGTGTTATAGCATAGAAATTTATTAATCACAGATAATGCCTCGTGGGTGTCGGTGCGTTGGAGTGAGCAACCGATTATTATGTCTACATTTTCACGTGCGATTTTAGCAAAATTCTCATAGAAATAAAAATCGTAGCAGGTTAGAAATGCAAAGCGAAGTCCTTCTAATTCAATAACATAAGGTGAGCGCGGCTCATAGCTATATGCAACGTCAAGCTCGTGTCCGCCGTCTTGGTCCCTTTTTACCTCACTGGGTGCAGGATGGGCTTTGAAATACCTGCCTACAATTTCACCGTTTCGGTTAATTACATAGGTTGTATTGCGTATACCGTTGTCAGTTTTGTAACCAGCATTAACAAACACAAGGGAATTACAACGCTTTGCGGTTTTTCGGGCTTTTTCCAAAAGCACGCTATTATTCTCTGTTACCGCATTGTAAAAGCTGTCCTTGCCTTTTACGTCTGCTAAAGCATCACTGTATTCGGGTAGTACAATTAAATCAAGGCTTTCATCGCATTTTTCAAGCAAGTCGAGCAAGCCATTAAAGCATGGCTGTAAATCATTTTCGTTAAAGGAATAGAGCGGTTGAATTACGCAAATTTTCATTTTTCTTCCTCTTTTGTCATTTCTTCATATTGCTGTGGGTCCACATCAAATCTTTCAAAAAACACGGAGTTTTCATAATAAAACGGATCTATTCCGCACAACGCCCAAAAGATAACTACTTTGTCTTCATCATTGAAAATAATCTTTTCTACCCAAGGATTATTTGCATAATCTTCCCCATCTTCATTATCATAATGGCTAAGCTCATCTGACATTACATATTCCTTATAATCCTTGTCATACCAGCAATCAATAAGCTCATTTTCATACTTCGTTTTGTAGCTTTGGTACTCTTGTTCAGTCATTTTAACCTCTAAATACAGCTCATAGCACCAATCCCAGCTATAGTCGAAATAGTACGAATATTTTATGGGTGTCATTTCCTCCGTTATTTCTTCGGGAAAATAATCCGGCATATATTCGGGGTAGTCATAGACTCCATAATTGTTTATATCGGTTGTATGTGAAGCTTGACTTCCGGCATCCAAGGCACCGAGGAGTAGTAAAATCGGTCCTATAATGCTTAAAACTATAACTACAATAGATTTGGCAATTAAAAAGCGTTTCAAGCTAAGGGCAAACAAGACAATTCCCACAGCACTGATTAATGCTAAATAAAAAGCGAAGGATTCATAAAACTTATATGGGTTTTCATATAGCATGCCTTCTCTTAAAAATACAAACACAGTATTCAGAATTGCACCTATTGAAAAAAGAGCTATACCTATAATTGAAACTATCTTTGCGCCAAGTATATTGCTTGCTTTTTTGCGTTCGTGCGCGGCGCCACTTCTTTCATCCTCTATGCTTTGATTGAATTCATTAATAAATTGCTCTGTTTTTTCATCAAAAGTATCATTCAGTGCTTCATCATAAACAAACATTGTCATCTTTGGACCTGTATCGTTCATAAGCGTTGTATCGTCCTTATATTTCACCAAAAGAAGGTACGCAACATAAATATCACCCGAACTACCACCTAAATGTAAGCCGAAAAGAACAGCAAGCATTAAATATATGTTGGCATTAATAAAATATGATGTGATTAGTAGCGGAATAAATATAATTGTGAACACAACAAGAGGAGCCAACACCGATATTAGGGCTGTTTTTCTATATGTAAAAATTTTGGGCACTCCGCAGAAAGCGCAGCTCCAACTAAGACCAAAGGTAAGCTTTTCTCCTGTTTGCAGCTTATAGGCTATTCCGTGTACTATTTCATGCAAAAACATATAGATAAATATAGAAACAAACAAGAATAAGCCTAAAAAGTAGACATCCTCAGCATCTTTAAGCCTTTCTGTGTTTATGAGCAACGGTATAAAGGCTATAGCTACGACTGCTATGACAACTAACAACGCAATGGAATTAAATATAATGCCTAATTTTTTACTTTTTGCATCTATGGTTTTAACGACACGGTAGCCGTTAGGCAGTTCTCTTTCAAAATTATTTGACTTCATAAGCACTCCTTTCGAGTAGCATCAATATAACCTTAAATCTAATTCTCCACCGTTGATTACATAATATATTATAATTGCTATAATAGCAAGCACAACAATTTTAAAAATTACACTTTGAACTTTCTTTCTCTTTTTAATAGCTTTGGTAGCCCATTCCTTGTTTTGCTCAAGCTCTGTAACTGATAACACATTGCTTTTGAGTTTTTTCTGTATTTTATGTATAACAAGTTGCTCATCATATTCTACAATTGATCCGCAGTCGTGACACTTAAAATTATACTCAGTAACCTGTATATCACCGACAGGAGCAATGCGCATTTGCCCAATACGGTTATACTTTTTCCAATCCACATCACCCGGAGAAACAAGGCGAACATTAGGGCTTTTGCAAAGCCTTTCTCCGCATTTATGGCAAAAATGCTTTTTAAAAATCATACCGAGATGTATGTTTTTTGTATATCCAGCTTTCATATTTTTCCTTTCAGCTATGATTTTTTGACCATACAAAATTCTTTCTTAATATCTTTTGAACCGTATTAAGATAACAGATGGCTGTAACTTAACAGTTGAGTTCTTTTACAAGTCTAACATCACAAGCAAAATGGTCAGTTTTAACAATGGGCTCGTATGTGCGTACAAAGCCATATTTTTGATAGAATTTTTGTGCTTGAACCATATTTTCAAGTGTTTCAAGATAACATTTTTTATAATACTTTTTTGCATATTCCAGCGCTATTTCCATTAGCTTGTGGGAAATACCTTTACCCCTTACCTCAGGGATACAATACATTTTTTGAAGCTCACAAATACCATCTGTGCCATCCAAGTTTCCAATACCGACTCCACCAAGGATAATACCGTCATCCGCCTCGGCTACCCAATACTTGTTGCCTTCCGTGTTATATATTTCTGAAAACCTACCAAGGTCAGGGTCAGCCCAGGCTGTGCCCTCGTGATTTGCACCAAATTCAATTAAGCAATCTCTTATCACCTTTTCAATTGCCTTGTTGTCTTTTGGCTGTATTTCTCTAATTATGTAAGTCATAAATTTCCCTCATTGCAATCATTTCTGATAAGGCATACAACAGATTCTACGTGAGATGTTCGAGGGAAAAGGTTAAATATCGACACGGGGGTGGAGATTTTATAAGTATCGGACAAAGATTTTATATCTCTTGTCATAGTGTCAGTATTGCAGGAAATGTATACTATTTTTTGTGGTTTTAGCCGTTTTAGAGTGTCCAGCATAAAGGATGAGCATCCCTTTCTTGGTGGGTCTATTATACAAACGTCAACAGCTTTGTCAAATTTGCTTGCATCCATTGATTCGAAATGTACGCTTTTAACGTTGTTGATTTTTGCGTTATGCTTTGCATCCTTAATTGCTTTTTCAACAATTTCCACACCGTAAACTGTTGCGCCTGTTTTATTGGCGGCGATTATGCCAATGGTGCCTGTACCGCAAAAAAGGTCGGCACAGACGGAATTTTCCCCCAAATTTGCCAGCTCTATTGCTTTTTCATACAAAAGCTCTGCACAGGTGTGGTTTACCTGGTAAAATGACTCGGGTGAAATTCTAAATTTAAGGTCGCACAAGGTGTCTTCAATATAGCCGCTACCATATACGGTTGAATATTTGACATTTTCCAAGGCAAAATCCTTGTCCTTTAGCGTGCCGCATAAAACCGTTTTTACGTTTGAAAACTGAGATATAAGCTTTGTAGCATATGGAATAATATTTGTCTTTTGGTAAAAGACGGGACACACCATTATATCCTTTTCATCAAAGGACTTACGTAAATACAAGGCGCGCAAGGGGGTGCTTTTGAGTTCGTTTGCGGTAAGCCCCGCTATTTTGTCAAAAGCTCCGCAATTAAGCTGACAGGTGCTGTGAGAAACGATTTTATTAGTTCCCTCCTCCATATAGCCAAATGCTTCTCCATTATAGAACAAAACAACCTTGTTCCTGTAATTTTCGGACACAGGGCAGACCGTTTTTTCAAAATCGGCTTCTAAACGGTGCTTAGCAAAGGCGGATTTTACGTAATTATATTTTATTTCATTCTCAAATTCCAAGCTGATATGTGAAAAGGAGCAACCGCCGCATTTTTCAAAATTAGGGCAGGTTGGGACAATTCTATGCTCTGATTTTTCTATTATTTCAATGCATCGTGCAAACGCATACTTTGGAAATAGCTTTGTTATTTCTATTTTGCATATTTCACCTTTAATAGCGCCTTTAACAAATACGACCATATTGTCAATGCGGCAGATACCGTTTGCAAAAATATTAGTGTCCTCAATGGTTACCTCGTACACTTGTCCAATCTTTAGCATAAAATGTTTCCTTTCACTTGAATTTATACTATAATTATAGTATAATTTATAAAAAAATGCAAGAAGTAATGGAGTAGATATGAATATATTTAACCATTTAATATGCCCTGTTTGCCACCTGCCCTTGAAAAGGGTTGAAAATTCCCTTAGGTGTGATGGCAGGCATTCCTTTGATATTTCCTCATCGGGCTATGTAAACCTTCTAAAGCCGGGCAAGAAAAACAATGCCAAGGCAGGGGACGGCAAGGACATGATTAAGGCACGCACCGACTTTTTTAAAAGCGGTGCTTACCAAGAAATTTGCCAAAAGATTTGTTCCCTTGTAAATGAGCTTAAGCCTACCCTTGTAATAGATGCAGGATGTGGCGAGGGTTATTACGCCGAAAACATTGCAAAAACAGACACGTCCCCCGATGTAATTGGTGTTGATATGTCAAAATTCGGTTGCGAGCATGGAGCTAAAAGTGCAAAGAGACAGGGACTTGAAAATTTATTTTATTCTGTTGGCAGTATTTTTGATTTGCCTGTTTCTGACAATAGTGTTGATTTGATCGTTAATATGTTTGCGCCTGTTGCAAGCGATGAGTTTTACCGTGCTTTGAAGCAAGGCGGGCATTTTATTGTTGCTTCTGCAGGAATTGACCATCTTGACGGACTTAAAGCGGTTTTATATGATGAGGTTTATAAAAACGAAGAAAAAATACTAAATTACAATGGCTTTGAGCTTATAAGGTGTGATAACTTAAAATATACTGTAAAAATTTGCGGAAATAACACTGTTTATAATCTGTTTACTATGACGCCCTATTATCACCGTACATCACTTGAGGATAAGAAAAAGCTTGAGGGAGTCAACGAGATTACAACTACAATAGAAGTTAATTTTACGATTTACAGGAAGGCTTAATTTACCTGTAATTATTACGGACAGTCGAGGACGCCTGTCCCTACTACCTTGTTTCAACTTAAATTTTACGTTCTTATTTAACGTTTCTTGCACAAGGCATACCACGTAATCGACTACGCTCGGAATGACAAAACGAAGATTTGTAAAGCTTTGGGTTACAAGGCACTACATCAATCTAATCCGTATGCAACAGATTGATTTCAATTATAGTTTTAGGATTTCGGGAGGGCGGATCCCTCCCCTACTTATTCAAAATTCACATTTTTTCGCATAAAAAAAAGACTGTTTAAACAGTCTTTTTTTTGAATATTTTTCTTTTTATTCTGCCTAAAAGGTTGCGAGTACGCTTTTTAAAACGCGTAAATGGCAATTTTTTGATGTATTTTTGATACTTTTTGTCTGTGCTGTCAATTGTTTTCCCATCTTTAATTACAGCCTTCATTTTAGCCAAAATATGCTTGTCTGTAATGCCATATTCCAATATGAATTGGTTGTCACCGCACATCACGTATTCACCGTTTTTGATTTTTACTATTCGGTGTAACACAAATTGACCGTTATCCCTTCGATAGAACACCGCATCACCTAAGCCAATGTTCTCAGGCTTAACCAAAACCACGTTATCAACACCCGGTCTTATAAGAGGCATCATACTTATACCTTGAGGACAAAAGGTGAACTCACCACCGCTTTCGATTACCTCTTTCATTACGGGCCAAAATTCCTTTAAGCTTACGCCCTGATTACTCAAGTATGCCATCTCCCTCAAGCTTAGCAACAAATGCCTTTACATCACCCTCAACCATTGCTTTATCATCACATTCATAGGCGTTGAGCATTGCATCGACTATTTCATCAACAGTTGTTTCCTTTTCCAATGCCTTCCAAATAAATTTACCTGTTTCGTTAAGAGTAACCATACCCTTGAATTCCTTGCTTCTTTCACCAACGGCAACAACAAATGTCTTGCCACCAACGTCTCTTAGAATAAATCCGCTTTTAATCTTCATCTTTTCCTCCACTCATTGCCTTATATGCAATTTCTGCTGCTTCCAACGAAATGTTGCAGCCAAGCAACCAGCAATTTACATTATTTAACATTTTATCAACTAATTCAAAGGTGTTGATTGCGCCAAGGGCATCCTTTGGAATTAAAATTTGCTTCATTATACGGGTAGCAGCCTCATCAAGGGGCATTTTGTCAATTTTATTCTCAACTGCTCTTTCTATAAAGCACAAGCCGTTTAATTTGACAGAAACGTTCCTATTCCAGCCTTCTTTACCGCACCAAGGTGTACCGTAGGCATAGAACGCACCGTCAACCAAGCGAATTATCGGCTTGTCCCCGTTTACTACCTTTACCCTATCGCCTAACAGCTTTTTCCAAAGGGAAATATGGGTGCTTTTACCTGTGCCACTACGCGCTGTAAAGGCATATGCCAAGCCGTCCACCTCTATTGTTGCAGCGTGCATAACAAACGAGTTTCTTTCAGGCAACTGAAGGCAAATCGCACGGTATACACACACGCTTTCAAGATATCCGCGCCTGCTTTCCACATCCATCTTTGAAAGCAAATCAGCAACCTCTTTGTCATCCTGTGCCACTATTTCCTCATTAGAAATATCTTCCTCAGTACAGGAGGCTGAAAAATCCTTTTCCTCACCCTCATATATGTACTTAGCGCATAATTTTTTAATATAGCTATACTTGTTATCGATTTCAATTACGAAACCTGCCATTTTAATTTTAAACATAGTATTCCATCCTATTTCGATTTAATTTAGTTTAACATACATTTGTTTGATTGTCAATAAATTTATTGACACAATTATATTATTATGGTAAAATATCTATATGCTTTTTATATGAAAGGTACTAATTAAATGAAAGATAACAAGTCAATTCACGAGGGGCATAGACAGCGTCTTAAAAACAAGTTTATAGAAAACGGATTTCAAGGCTTTGAACCGCATAATATTTTAGAAATGCTTCTGTTTTATTCTATACCGCGTAAGGATACTAATGAGATAGCGCATAATTTATTAAATCATTTTGGGTCTTTAAAAAATGTTTTCAATGCAAGCTTTGAAGATTTAATTCAAGTTGACGGAATCAAGGAAAGCAGTGCTACACTTATTAAAATGATTCCTCAAATCGCGAAGGAATATGTGAATAGCAGCCTTGAGGAAGGGGCTATTTTCGACACTGCCAATAAAATTGGAGAATATTTCGTAAACAAATACCTTGGAGAAAAGAACGAGATTGTTTATGCCATGCTATTAAACAACAAATTAGAGCTTTTAAGTGTGGTGAAAATCCACGAGGGTAGTGTTAACTCTGCATTTGTTTCATCAAGGAAGATACTTGATTCTGTTATTAAATACAATGCTTCAATGTTAGTTCTTGCACATAATCACCCGGAGGGAACGGTTTGCCCTTCAATGGATGATATCAACACCACAGCAGATTTAATGACAGCTTTTAATGCCTTTGATATTAAGCTGATTGAGCATTTTGTTATAGCCGGCAACGAATTTTGTCCTGTAATACATAATACCGGTAGCTTAAAAAATCTTTCCGCGATAAAAAATCCTTCATTTAAAGGCACAATAGACTTGAAATTTTAAAAACAATCTGTTATAATATTATGGCTGAGTAAAATATCAGCCAAATACGCCTGCATAGTTAAATGGATATAATAAACCCCTCCTAAGGGTTAGTTATGGGTTCGATTCCCGTTGCGGGTGCCAAAAGCCACCTAAACCGATTTTTCGGTTTGGGTGGCTTTTCTCATTCGCAACGTCATCGAACACATCTCCAAAATGCTCGCATTTTGGATTGGGTTCGCATTTCTGACGAAAGCCGTTGTCAGCTCGCTAGCATAAGGCTCGGCAGAAATAGCTCCGTAAGGAGCCTTCCCTTAAAATTGCGAGTACCTATAACTTTTCGTGTTTCTTCGTTGAACTCAAGACGGCTTGTTCAAAACAAGCACACGCCACAGTGCCATTTCATAGAAAATTCATATTTCAATTATTCTTTTGTTTGCCTATCATTTTCACTTTTCCGCTTTGAATTTAAAATAGTAAAGAGTATATAACCAATTATCGTTCCAAATAAAGCAAGAAAAGATAAACAAATTTTGACTACATTGTTGAAGAAAAATATCAGCAAAAAATAAATAGGTGCTGAAATTAAATATGATTTTGATATATATTTATTGTTCTTTGTTCCGTTTTTTTCATCTGTGTAGGGAGCGATATGAAAGCTCAAAGTATCGTCTTTGCAACAAACATATAGAATTCCCATAAACAAACTAAACACAAATAAAAATGTCGGAATAATAGAAATATTTGATATAAAAATGTATTTTTTTAAAAGGACAATCAATAAAATGTCTGCAATAATCGAAAAAATTAAATATTTTTTCATATATCTTCACCCTTTTCATTCTTTTGTTCAAAGGATACAGGCATCAAACTCTTTTGTTTACAGTTAGGGCATTTAAAAAGTCGTACAGAACATTCCGTGTTGGATTTTTCACCTATAAAAATAGCAGAAAAGCAATGATACCATTTAGGCTTGAATTTGTGATTACACTTATTGCAAATTCTGTATTTGGAAGAGTAATTTTTAAGCATAATTAGTAATGTTACAATAATAATTGCTAATATAAACACTAAACCTATCACCCAAGGAACATAGTGTTGGTCACCAAACCAATTAACAGTACAAGACGTTAATGAAAATATTGTCGCTAAAATCAAAAGAAATAATAAAAACTTTTTCATTTTCTCCTCCTAAATATCTTTTTTGTTGCATTCATAATAGCTCAACCATAGTCCGTCGATTTTGTAATTGTGGAATACAAATTTGATTTTCAAGCCTATTTTTGAGTATTTTATATATTGAAAAACAATGTTTGGAAAGCATTCGTCTCTGACTATTTTATCATATGCTATCAATTCTCCACAAGGCATTAAAACATCTTTACATACTCTTTTAAATGCTTCAATAGGCTCATATTCAGCTAATTTGTTGCTGAAATAGCTATATAAAAGTTCAAAATCACCCGTAACAATCGCTTTTGAGCAATTTTTAATTATGTCGTTATAATCAGTAGGCAAGTTTAATTGCTCTGTGAAGTCTTTTTCAAAAAGGCTATCGCCATTTTCTACGATAGCTAATGCCTCGTTTAGCAGAGATATTTCCTTGCTTTTACTGTCAATTAAAGCATATATTTCTGCTTTTTTCGAAAGGATTTCATTTTTTAAATCTGCACCTTCTTTTTGTAGCCTTGCAATAGAATCTACGGATAGTCCTATTGTCCTTAGCACCATAACGTTTTTAATGTGGTTGATTTGTTGTTCGTTATAGTATCGGAGTGAAGAAAATGCATTTCTACAACTTGAAATAATTCCTTTTTCTTCGTAGAAACGCAATGTCCTCGAAGTTGTTCCAAGCATTCTACAAACATCTTTTATGCTATACAAAGTGTTGTCAGCCATATTATCACCTCAACCTAATTATATCATATCACTTGACGTTGCGTCAATGTCAAGAGCTTTTTAAATTTATTAATGATTTACATTATAATTGAGCAAAGAAAACGAGTGCCGAATAAATTCAGCACTCGCCATTTGAGTTATTTAATTATTAGAAGTTTTAGCAATTCTTTTGTTGCTTCTGTAATTTCGCCAAGGGTGGGAAGTTTATCGTCAGGTAACTCTAATTCTTGAATTTTCGAGGAAAGCTCTGAAAAGGTGCTTTTTATTAAATCAGCTTTTCTTTCTTCGTCAGTCTTTTTTACATCATCATACATTTTGATGTAAAGCTCAAGCATAAGTCTTAAGTTGTGCTCTCGCTGAGAAAAAACATTGCATACCTCTGAAACCTGTTCGTTTCCTGTATTTTCTTCAGTAGAGTAAACATCACCTATCACATCACCTAATCTATGTAAAGAATTAGCACTATTCTCAGTAATTTGCTTTTGTAATGCGACTATTTGCTCAAAAACTTCTCTTTCGGTTAATTTATTTTCCATTTTATTATCCTCCAAATATTCCTTTGGCGGACACGCAAGGCATATTGTATTTTCATTTATGAAGCGTGCCCTGCCATTTTTAACAAGACCTTTTGCCCTTTTCAAATAGGTAGCCTCATATTCATTTCCTTGCTCGTCAACAACAATAATGTTTTTTTCGATGGGTGTCGCCCCCTTGTCTTGATTTGCATTTTATGAATTCTTCGTTTTTTGTTATGGGTTTCTTCCCCTAATTCATAATTTGATTATATCACACTCATATATTTATGTCAATGAATAAAAAAAAGAAAACGTAAACCGAGGTTCGGTTTACGTTTCGTTTGGGGTGCCAAAAGCCACCTAAACCGATTTTTCGGTTTGGGTGGCTTTTCTCATCCTCACGGCGAAACATCTTAAAAGCTTTGCTTTGAATTGGGTTCGCATTTTTGACCAAGACCGTTGTCTGCTTGCAAGCATAAGGTCGGGCAAAAATAGCTCCGTCAGGAGCCTTCCCGTTTAATTATTTTATATTTCCAGTGTGTTGAATTACTGCACCAACACTTATTACGGTTGAATTTATGAAAAATTTTTATCAAAATCAAATTGAATATAACTAATATTTTTGCGCAAAATAGTTTCGGGGTGATAAATTGATTTATAGTAGTGAAGATGCAAAAAAGCGTAAGGACCAAATTGCAAATGTTCCTGACCCGCCTGTCCCCAACAGAGCGCGAACACCTTTGTCACAAATTAGTGGCAATAGTGATAAATATCAAAAAGAAAGTAGGAGAATTGATTTGAACAACAATAATAGCTACAATAAAAACCAAACAAACAAGCAACAAAGTGAAAACAAGAAAAACAGCTTGAACAATAATAACTATTCAAACAATAGCAACAATCAACAGAGTGAAAATAGAAAAAACAATTCAAGCAATAACAACAATAATCAACAAAGCGAAAATAGAAAATAACTGCAAAATTATATGTTAGAAATTAATTTCGACAATATACTGCTCTAATCTGTAATTTTTCCCAACTATGAGGCGAAAATTTTTCCTCATAGTTGGGAATTTTTTTGTTATTTCGACACATTAATATATAATAATTGTTCATTTGATAATATGTGCATATATAGAACAAAGTGAATTTTACAGTGATTTCGGTTTTTACTTCTATTTTTGATTTAGTATTTACAAATTTGCTTTTTCGTGTTATACTCTTCTTATAACATTAATTAAGGAATTTTGAAAATGGAAAATAAAAGACCGATTTACTCTAAAAACGAAAAAATTCTTAGAATTATTTGTTTTTTGGGAATAATTATTTGCGAGATAATTGGAATACTTCTCTTTTTTGTTAACAATATTGTTGGTGGTATTGTTGTTATTTTGTCCTGTATCGTTTCTTCATTTTTAGTTAGTAGCTTTTTTACCCTTAAAATTAAGTCTTGGTTTAGTAATAAGAGTAAAAAAAGGGCAATTTATGCAGCATTTTACGCTCTGATTATTTTAGTTTGCATGGTAACAACTGTTATTGTATGCTTAAATATGACCTATTCTGCTGAGGCCTTAACCCCACCTTCCATCGAGCTTGCAGAAAACACAATTAAGGGTGAAAATGTAAAAATTAAGATTATTGAAACAGATTTATATGAATTCTTTGAGGTTGGTGACAGCTATTATTTCGCTTTGGAAACCAAATACGAGCTTAGTGAAACGGGTGGCGCTGTCTCAACGCATTACCCGGTAACCTATGTTAAGGCTAACAAATATACAGGTAGCCTTACAATTATTGACTTTGTTCAATACGAAAATGCAAAAACTTTTATTAAATAATTAAAAGGTGTTCGTTTTTCAACGAACACCTTTTTGTTATTTGCTATAGATTATAGCTCATCATCAGGTAAATCAACCTTCGGTGGCTCAACTATTTTCTTTTGCAGAACCAAATCAATTGTATCAGCCTGACCGTTGTTTGTTTTAACATTAAACACTATTGTTTGTCCTTTTTCCAATTCAAACTCACACGGTAATGTCTTTTCAGTTCCATCTAAGTAGATTATACCATTTGTTTCACCAGCAAAGAAAGCAAGCTCATATTTACCTTTTTCTGTTGCTGTAAATGAAATATTTGTACCGCCAATTAAGTTATCAACTACGATTTCGCTTCTTTCTCCAAGAACAAGCTGCTGTTCATCAGGAATTCTATCATCAGTAAATGTTAAAACATATACTTCAATCAAAGAACCGCCTATGCTCAACTTAACTGAACATGTATATTCTTCGCCAGCAACCTTTGTAATAGCTTGTGGTGACGGTAGAGCAACGCTTGCAAATGAGTAAGTTCCATCTACGTTAGCAATTACTGCTATATCAGAGGTTACTACACCATTCTTGTACACTACAATTACACCGTCAACGATTTCATAATCATAAGTACCTGTCAAATTGCCGCTGAGCTTATCCTCTACGATAATAGAACCGGAGGTTTTATCTTCAATATATTTTGCCCACTTAGCATAAATTACAAGGTCACCATTTGTATCGCTTGTAATCTCTGTAACCTTCACGTCATCAATATACCAGCCAAGGAATACATAGCCATCCATGCTTATGCTTGCAAGTGTAAATGGAGTATCAAGCGATGTATATGATGTTTTATTCGGGTTAGATGCACCGTTTAAGTTTTCATAGGTAATGGTGTATGTTTCAGATGTGTATATTGCGTTTACTACAATACTTTCTGTGCCCAAGGTATAGCTTTCCCACTTACCTACAAAGCCAGCCTTTTCAGGTACGCTTGGTTCAACTATGCTTTCTGTTGCAACGGTAAATTCAACCACCTCTACTACAGCATTACCGTTTTTAAAGGTAACTGTGTAAATAATCAAATTCCATTTAGCCTCAAGAGTCATATCCTCTGTTACACCGTTTCCAAATGACCACTCAGAGCCGTTGGTGAACCAACCGTCAAGCTCATAACCGGCTACAGCAGAAACTGACGGTGCTGTTACCTTGCTACCGCAAGCTACGTTTACAGTGCTAACTGTATTACCGTTATTTTTGAATACAACTGTGTGTCCTGTTGCGGGGATTTCTTCCTGTGCGATTAAAATTTCATTACATACAGAACATTTTTTACCTTCTGTCAAGCCAGCTTCACTACATGTTGGAGCTTTGCTTTCAAGAATTACCTCTGTGTGACCATTTTCAGGGATTTCTTCCTGTGCGGTTAAAACTTCATTACATACAGAGCACTTAACGCCGTCTGTCAAGCCCTTTTCTGTACAGGTTGGAGCATAACCGGATACTGTTGTTTCAGTATGACCTGTTGCAGCGATTTCTTCAAATGTTGTATAGTTACAACGTGTACATGTTTGGTACGCCTTATTACCCTTTTCTGTACAGGTTGCATCTACCTTTTCATGCTCAACTATATCGTGGTCAAGCGCCGGGATTTCTTCAAATGTTGTATAGTCACAACGTGTACAGGTCTGGTACGCTTTGTTACCCTTTTCTGTGCAGGTTGCATCTACCTTTTCATGCTCAACTATGTCATGGTCGAGTGCCGGGATTTCTTCCTGCTCTGTCAAGGTCTTACCACATACAGAACACTCAACTCCGTCTGTTAATCCCTTTTCTGTACAGGTTGCATCATAACCAGATACTGCTTTTTCAGTATGACCTGTTGCATCAATAACAACGTCATTCAAATCTTCAATTACATTTGTACACTCGCTATCAGAGTAGAACTTGCCGCATGAGCATCTGTAATACTCAATATTACCATCTGTTTCACAATCAGGTTCTACTTTTGAAATAGTAGTTACCACTCTATGTACGTGATCAAGTGGCTCTTCAATTACATATCCACACTCTGTACACTTAACACCGTATTCTTCGGTTGCAGCATCGTGGTCAGGGATATGAGCTTCTATTTCAAGCTTCTCATTACATGCTTTACATACATACCAGTGACTGTTAGCATCATAGCTGTATGTATCAGATGGTGAGTGGCCCTTTGCAGGTACTGTTTCCTGTGCTACTGTTGTTTCGCCACATACTGTACATTTCTTGCCCTCTGTCAAGCCTGTCTCTGTACAGGTTGCGTCCTTGCCAGCTACAACCTCTTCTGAGTGGCCCTTTGCAGGTACTGTTTCCTGTGCTACTGTTATTTCGCCACATACTGTACATTTTTTACCATCTGTTAAGCCTGTTTCTGTACAGGTTGCGTCCTTACCTGCTACAACCTCTTCTGAGTGGCCCTTTGCAGGTACTGTTTCCTGTGCTACTGTTGTTTCACCACATACTGTACATTTCTTGCCCTCTGTCAAGCCTGTCTCTGTACAGGTTGCGTCCTTACCAGCTACAACCTCTTCTGAGTGACCCTTTGCAGGTACTGTTTCCTGTGCTACTGTTGTTTCGCCACATACTGTACATTTCTTGCCCTCTGTTAAGCCTGTCTCTGTACAGGTTGCGTCCTTACCTGCTACAACTTCTTCTGAGTGACCCTTTGCAGGTACTGTTTCCTGTGCTACTGTTGTTTCACCACATACTGTACATTTCTTGCCCTCTGTTAAGCCTGTTTCTGTACAGGTTGCGTCCTTGCCAGCTACAACTTCTTCTGAGTGACCCTTTGCAGGTACTGTTTCCTGTGCCACTGTTGTTTCACCACATACTGTACATTTCTTGCCCTCAGTCAAGCCTGTTTCTGTACAGGTTGCATCCTTACCAGCTACAACCTCTTCTGTGTGACCCTTTGCAGGCACTGTTTCCTGTGCTACTGTTGTTTCACCACATACTGTACATTTCTTGCCCTCAGTTAAGCCTGTTTCTGTACAGGTTGCATCCTTACCTGCTACAACTTCTTCTGTGTGGCCCTTTGCAGGTACTGTTTCCTGTGCTACTGTTGTTTCACCACATACTGTACATTTCTTGCCCTCTGTTAAGCCTGTTTCTGTACAGGTTGCGTCCTTGCCAGCTACAACCTCTTCTGTGTGGCCCTTTGCAGGTACTGTTTCCTGTGCTACTGTTGTTTC
>SVRE01000090.1 GCA_015065005.1 Oscillospiraceae bacterium | reverse complement strand
GTTGGTATAGGGCTTGTAAAAACCGTATTTACCGCCCTTTCTCTCGTTTTTATAGCCACAGGGCTGTACCTTTTTATAAGACACGACCTGACATCCTATACCTACATTGTTATGGAAAATGAGGGCAGGCTTGATTTTTACGTTGACAGGGTGGTTGGTAAAAGGGGAGCGTATGTTTGCTATTATCCCCTGTGCGATGCAGTGGCATTTGAGGTGTATAAAAAGGGTACAAGGAAAGAGCTTGAGAAAAAATACGGAAAGGTATTTGTGTACAATTACTGTCACAATCGCTTTTGCAAGGAAAGGCACATAATAGTGTTTAAAAATGACGGATATTATGATGCGATAATTTGCCAGCTTGACCCTCAAGGTGCGGAGTATTTATCAAGATGTATTAATCTTTCCAAAAATAATGAAGAATAACAGTAAGTGCCACACGTGGAATCTGTTATATAAGGCAAAGGGTGTACGGACAAAGTCAGCACACCCTTATTTTGCATATACGTTTTTTAAAATTAATATACCTTATTGTAAAGAGCAAGGATATCATCTTCAGTAATTGGCTGTGGGTTTCCGCCTGTGCAAACGTCATTAAATGCATCGTTTGCAAGCTGTGGAAGTGCATCCTTTGGAATACCAATCTCACGAAGGGTTTGCGGAATACCAAGGTCAATAGAAAGCTGCTTAACTGCGTTAACTGCCGCAGCTGCTGCCTCCTCATCTGTCATGCCTGTTGTATCAACGCCCATAGCCTTAGCAATTCTGCCGTATTTAACGATAGATGAAGGCATGTTGAATTCCATAACGGTTGGAAGTAAAAGTGCGTTGGCAACGCCGTGCGCAATGTCAAACCTTGCGCCAAGTGGGTGCGCCATTGAGTGAACGCAGCCAAGACCAACGTTAGAGAATGCCATACCGGCAACATACTGGCCAAGCGCCATCTGCTCGCGTGCTTCCATATTGGCACCGTCAAATGTAGCTGCCCTCAGGTTGTCGGCAATAATCTTAATAGCATTGATTTCAAGAATGTTTGAAAGATGCCAAGCACCCTTTGTAATGTAGCCCTCAATTGCGTGGGTCAATGCATCCATACCTGTTGCCGCAGTTAAGCCCTTAGGCATAGAAGCCATAAGCTCCGCATCAACAATAGAGAGAACAGGAATGTCGTTAGCATCAACGCAAACCATCTTTCTGCCGCTTTCCTCATCTGTAATAACGTAGTTAATAGTAACCTCAGCCGCAGTACCCGCCGTTGTTGGAAGGGCAATAATGTCAACACATCTCTTCTTTGTGTCCGCAACACCCTCAAGGGAAACAACATCGCTGAAGTCGGGGTTGTTGATAATAATACCGATAGCCTTAGCTGTGTCAATAGCTGAGCCACCGCCGATAGCAATAATAAAGTCAGCTCCGGAAGACTTGTAAGCTTCAACACCCGCCTTTACGTTGTTAACGGTTGGGTTAGCCTTAAAGCCGTCAAAAATCACGTAATGGAAGTCACCTAAAACGTCAGTAACCATCTTAACAACACCAAATTTGATAAGGTCCTTGTCTGCTACGATAAATGCCTTGCTGTAGCCCCTTCTCGCAATTTCGCCACTTAAGACTTCTCTTGAGCCTGCACCGAAGTAGGAGGTTTCATTCAAAATAAATCTGTTTGCCATTGGAATAATCTCCTTTACATTTTATTTGTAATAACAGTATATCACAATTTGGCTGTAAATTCAACATATTATTAGGCAAAAAACAAGCTTGATTAGTGCAAAATGTGGATAAATTGGAAAATGCTTGACAAAGCTTTAAAAAAGGTGTATAATTAAAATGTTGATAAGTCAACGCAAAATCAATAAATAAGTCAACAAAAACGTCTGTGTTGCTTTTAGCAGACAGAAAAGGGAGGTTTTAATGGAATCGGATAGATTTTCATCATTTGTGCTTTACATTGAAAGGGTTTCAAAAAATATTAAAAGAATTGCTGATGATAAAATGGCACCTTACGGCTTGCGCAGCTCACACGTTATGTGTATTTTACAGCTTGCAAAAACTGAAGGTGGATTATCTTCAACCGCGCTTTCTGATGCTTGCGGAGTTGATAAAGCATTTATCTCACGTATAACAAACGAGTTAATTGAGAAAAAATATATAGAAAAGGATGAAAAGAACGCCACGGGTAAGTATAAAACCAAGCTTATCCTGACAGAAGAGGGCGTGAAAATAAACAAAATCCTTGTCGATATTCTTGAGGATTGCTTTAAGCACGTAGATGCAGGCTTTACACCAAGGAAGCTGGAGGTATTTTACGAGGTGCTTAATAAAATCGACACAGGAATTGTTGGATTAGTAAAGGAGTAAGTTATGTTAGAATTAAATAGCATTTACGGATTATTTGAAAGGGGCGCTAAGCTTTACGGTGCGCATCCTCTTTACAGATTTAATAAAGAAAAGGAGGATATGGTAAGCGTTAATTATGATGAGTATTTGCCATTCCTTCAAAAAATGACACTTGCGTTTTCTCAGCTTGGGGTTAAGGACCAAAAGGTTGTTGTAATGGGAGAAACTACCGTACAGTGGATTACATCTTATGTGGCAACCGTTACAGCGGGCGGTGTTATCGTACCCCTTGACCCGGGCGTTTTAGAGGATGAAATCATCAACTTTATCAATCTTGCCGAGGCTAAGGTTGTTGTATATTCAAAGACCTTTGAAAAGCTTTTTGCCGAAAGAGGAAATGAGCTTAAAACTGTTGATATGTTTGTTGAAACAGACAAGTCCACATTCACCCTTACAACAGACGGCGTGTATGAGGCAAACAGATATACAAGCTTTAATAACATTTTGGCTCTTGGCGAATACCTTTATTCTAATCTTGGTGAGGACGGCTTTGTTCTTCCTGAGCAGGATATTGAAAAAATGTCTGTGCTTTTATTCACATCAGGTACAACAGGTACAAGTAAGGGCGTTATGCTTTCACAAAAGAATATTTGTGCAGTTATGAAGGGTATTGAGCCAACACTTAACGTGCTCACCCCTGATGATTCCGTTATGTCCGTTCTTCCTATCCACCATACCTATGAAATGAGTGCAGGCATTTTGGCACCTATGATTTACGGCTGTACAATTAACATCAGTGACGGTATTAAATACGTTGCTAAGAATATGAAGCAGTTCCAGCCTACAATTATGACCTTAGTTCCGCTTTTTGCAGCTACACTTTATAAGACAATTATGAAGAGCGTTAAGAAGCAGGGTAAGGAAAAGACACTTAAGACAGGCGTAAGAATAAGTAACTTCCTCTTGAAGCTCCACGTTGACCTTCGTAAGAGGTTGTTTGCACAGGTGCTTGAGGCTCTTGGCGGCAGACTCAAATACTTTGTTATTGGCGGTGCTGCCCTTAACCCTGAGCTTGTTGACAACTTCAAGTCCCTGGGTATCCACATTTCACAGGGCTACGGTATTACAGAATGTGCGCCGCTTATCTCTGTTATTGATTTGAAGGATTACAATCCTGCCTCCTGCGGTAAGGCTATGCCGGGCATACAGGTTATGATTGATAAGGAGCATCCTGATGATTTAACAGGTGAAATCGTTGTTAAGGGCGAAAACGTAATGCTTGGCTATTACAATGCCCCTGAATTGACCGCCGAGGTTCTTAATAACGGCTGGTTCAGAACAGGTGACTACGGTTATGTTGACAGCAAGGGCTATATCTACATCACAGGCAGAAAGAAGAACATTATTATTGCATCCAACGGCAAGAACGTATTCCCTGAGGAAATTGAGGAGTACATTGGCGAAATTCCTCTTGTTGAAGAGGTTGTTGTTGTGGGCAGAGATGAAAAGAAAAACGGTGAGGTTTCTATCGTTGCTATCGTTGTTCCTAATAAGGAAGAGTGCGAGGCGGCAGGCTTGACTGATGAAGAATCCATCTACAACGCAATTTATGAAAAGGTAACAGAAACAAATAAGAGGCTTGTTGCATATAAGCATATCAACCAGGTTGAACTAAGGAATGAGCCGTTTGAAAAGACAGCGGCTAAGAAGATTAAGCGCTTCTTGGTTAAATAAAGGCTCCATAGCACGTACAGAACAAAAAGTCAAACTCAAGTAAAGAAAATTTAGAAAAATCCCAATAGCATCTGATATGCACCCCAAAAGTTAGACACTTTTGGAGGTGCATATTTTTATGTCAAGAAAAAACAAGAAATATAGTGCAGAATTTAAAATATCTGTTATAATGGATATGCGAGAACACCGCCTTGGTTAT
>SVRE01000027.1 GCA_015065005.1 Oscillospiraceae bacterium | reverse complement strand
GTTGCTTCGGATAGGGTTTACACCCACCCCATGTTACCATGGCGTGTCGTGAGCTCTTACCTCACGTTTTCAACCTTACTGGCGAATCCCCAGACCTGTAATGGGTCAGTTTAAGCGGGGAATTCACAAGCGGTAATTTTCTGTTGCACTTTCCCTAAGGTCACCCTCGGCTGACGTTATCAGTTATCCTGCCCTGTGAAGCACGGACTTTCCTCACCGTAATACCTTTCGGCAACATACGGCGCAACCGTCCAACTTAGTTCGCTTTACATTATAATCTAAAAAAATTAATTTGTCAAGAAAGAATTACCACATATAATTTGCGTGCATATGATAAAAATAGTAATATAAGATTTTCACACAATCAAGGGGTATTGATATGGGGGATAATTCCACACAGGGTATGCCGATTTCCATGCAAATGGCGCTTGCCCATAACGTACAGGCAATGCAAGCGTTTTTGAAGCTGGACAATGACACACAGGACAAAATAATAGAAAAAGCAAGAAATACGGAATCAAAGCGAGAGCTACAGAGGATTATAGATAATATACCGCAAATTCGCCTTAACTAAAGGCGAATTTTTCTGTTTTAATTGACACTTGAAAATATATGTGTTACAATATATAATGAATAAAAATGGTCAACAACTACTGAAAAGGACAGATAAATGAAGGAATTACTTTGCCCTGCGGGCAATTTTGAAAAAATGAAGGCGGCTATTTTATACGGCGCGGATGCTGTATATCTTGCCTCCGATATGTTCGGTATGCGTGCGGCGGCTGACAACTTTACCTTAGAGGAGCTTGGCGAGGCGGTGAAATATGCCCACCAAAGGCAGGTAAAGGTGTACGTTACCGTTAACACAATGCCCCATACCTGCGAATACGAAAGACTAAAAAAATATTTAAAAGCATATGATGAAATGGGTGTTGATGCCCTTATTATCTCCGACATTGGTGTTTTAACCCTTACAAAGGAGCTAATACCCAATATGGAAATACATATTTCCACCCAGGCAAGCATTGTATCCGCCCAGACCGCTACTGCATTTTACAATATGGGCGCTAAACGTGTGGTTTTAGCGCGCGAGCTTTCCTTGAAGGAAATCAAGGAGATTCGCGCAAATACTCCGCCTGAGCTGGAGCTTGAATGCTTTATCCACGGCTCTATGTGTATTTCATACAGCGGCAGGTGCCTACTATCTAATTTCTACACAGGCAGGGATGCAAACCGCGGTGCCTGTGCCCAACCCTGTAGATGGAATTATACAAATGCCGCCCCTATCACCTTTGCTGAGGAAAAGCGCTTGGGCGATAACCTTGCCATTGAAGAATATAAGGAGGGCTCCTTTGTTATGTCCTCCAAGGATATGTGTATGATTGAGCATATACCTGAGCTTATGGAAAGCGGCATTGACAGCTTCAAAATTGAGGGCCGAATGAAGAGCGCTTATTACACCGCCATTTGTGCCAATACCTACAAAATGGCAATGAATGAGTATCTTAAAAATCCGAGTGAGTACAAATATAATCCTTTGTGGCTCCGCGAGCTTGAGAGCGTAAGCCATAGGGAATATGCAACAGGCTTCTACTTTGATAATCCTATGGATAACCCGCAAACAGTTACACAAAACGGATACCTGCGTGAAAAGGCATATCTTTGCGTTGCAACAGGCGAAAAGGATGGGGAATATACCTATTTCACCCAAAGAAATAAGCTTTGCGAAAATGATTATTGCGAAATAATCACCCCGGGTCAGTGCGGCAGGGGCTTTGTAGCCACAGGGCTATACAATGACAAGGGCGAGAAAATAGAAAGCGCCCCCCACCCATCAATGAAATTTAAAATGAAAGTACCCTTTGAGGTAAAGGAGGGCGACATTGTGCGCTCCGGTGATAAGTGAGGTATAAATGGAAACCTTTATCGAAATATTAAAGGCCATATTTATCGGTATTGTTCAAGGAATTACCGAGTGGCTCCCTGTGTCCAGCACAGGACATATGATTATAGCAAACGAGTTTGTAAAGCTTAAGGTTAGCGATGGCTGTTGGGATTTGTTTGAGGTTATAACCCAGCTTGGCTCAATTTTAGCGGTTGTTATTCTGTTTTTTGACAAGCTTAATCCCTGGTCAAAAAACAAGGATAAGGAAATGAGAAAAAAGACCTGGTCCCTTTGGTTCAAGGTCGTGGTTGCCGTTCTTCCTGCGGCTGTTATCGGCTTGCTTTTTGAAAACTGGCTTGATGAGCATTTTTACAATTTTATCGTTGTGGCTATTGCGCTTGTTGTTTACGGTGTTTTGTTTATCGTTATTGAAAGAATTAACAGACGTAAGAAATTCAAGGTTAATGACGTTTACGATATTGACTATCCTACC
The DNA here is from genome assembly GCA_015065005.1 of Oscillospiraceae bacterium. GTDB lineage: Bacteria > Bacillota > Clostridia > Oscillospirales > CAG-272 > RGIG2000. The sequence continues at coordinate 23,446 of SVRE01000027.1, read as the reverse complement.
GCCCTTAAAATCGGATGCTTCCAGGTTTTGTCCTTAATTCCCGGCACATCACGCTCAGGCTCTACAATCCTCGGGGCATCAACCGTTGGGGTTTCAAGGACGGCGGCGGCTGAGTTTTCCTTCTTTTTGGCAATTCCTGTTATGCTTGGCGCTTCTGCCCTGAAGGCTTTTAAGGCATTTGTGATTGATAGCATTTCCCTGACAAGCACAGAAATTACAGTTTTGATTACAGGTACATTGACTGCTTTTGCGGTTTCAATGGTGGCAATTAAATTCTTGATGGCATTTGTTAAAAAGCATAGCTTTGAAAGCTTCGGCTGGTACAGAATTGGCTTGGGTATCATTTTGGTGATATACTACATTATCAAAATTAATATGTGATAAATTGAAAAAAACTGTTGATAATGTGATTTTTTTATGATATACTAAGGTTTGGTAAAAAATAATATTAAAATATAGGAGTTTTTGAAAATGACTTACAACAAGAAAACTATTGAAGACGTTAACGTTTCCGGCAAAAAGGTTCTTGTAAGATGTGACTTCAACGTTCCGCTTAAGGACGGTGTTATCACAAGTGACAAGAGAATTATCGGTGCATTGCCAACAATCAAGTATCTTCTTGACAACGGTGCTAAGGTTATCCTTTGCTCACACATGGGTAAGCCACACAATATCTTTACAGAGGGCTTCGGCCTGACAAAGAAGGAGAAGAAGAAGGTTGAGGAGCTTCCGGCTGAAGAGCAGGCAGCTGCAAAGGCTGAGCTTCTTAAGAAGGCTCTTGACGATAAGAAGAAGTTTACATTAAAGCCTGTTGCTGACAGACTTAATGAGCTTCTCGGCGGCGTAGTAACATTTGCTGAGGACATTGTTGGTCCTGACGCTAAGGCTAAGGTTGCAGCTCTTGAAGAGGGTAAGGCTGTTCTTCTTGAAAACGTTCGTTTTGATGCAAGAGAAACAAAGAACAACCCTGAGTTTGCAAAGGAGCTTGCTGACTATGCTGAGCTTTATGTAAACGATGCATTCGGTACAGCACACAGAGCACACGCTACAACAGCAGGTGTTGCTGATTATCTCCCTGCAGTTTGCGGTTACCTCATTCAGAAGGAAATTGGCATTATGGGTAAGGCTTTGGCTGACCCCGCACGTCCATTTGTTGCTATTCTTGGCGGCGCTAAGGTTTCCGACAAGATCGGTGTTATTGAAAACCTTATCGAAAAGGTTGACACACTTATCATCGGTGGCGGTATGGCTTATACATTCTTCAAGGCTAACGGTTACTCTGTTGGTACATCACTTTGCGAGGATGACAAGGTTGAGCTTGCACGTGAAATGATGGCTAAGGCACAGGCTAAGGGCGTTAAGTTCTTAATCCCTGTTGACAATAAGCTTGGCCGTGAGTATGATGAAAATACAGAATCTATGTATTCTGATTCCGATAAGATTCCTGATGATTGGATGGGTCTTGACATCGGTCCTAAGACACAGGAGCTCTTTGCAAATGCTATCAAGGGCGCAGGTACAGTAGTATGGAACGGTCCTATGGGCGTTTCTGAGTGGAAGAACTTTGCATCCGGTACTGAGGCTGTTGCTAACGCAGTTGCTGAAAGTGGAGCTATCTCCATTATCGGCGGTGGTGACTCTGCTGCTGCTGTTGAAAAGCTTGGCTTTGCAGACAGAATGACACATATCTCTACAGGTGGCGGTGCTTCCCTTGAATTCCTTGAGGGCAAGACACTTCCGGGTATAGCTTGCTTGCAGGACAAATAATAATATAAAATAATGTCCGTAAAGCTTACGCCTTACGGACATTGCTTTAATAAGGCTTTTATACGATATTTGCTTAAAAACCGATATTTTGTGAGATTTTAAGCTATATTAATGTATGTACATCTGTTCATATGAACTAAAAATAATATAAAAACAGGAGAATTAGTAAAATGAGAAGAAAAGTAATTGCCGGTAACTGGAAAATGAATATGACACCTTCACAGGCTAAGGCGTTAATCGAAGAAACAAAGCCACTTGTTGCAGGTAAGGACAACTGCGATATTATTTTCTGCGTACCGTATGTAGATATTCACGCAGCACAGGAGGCTGCTTGCGGCTCCAACATTAAAATCGGTGCGGAAAACGTACACTTTGCTGAAAAGGGTGCTTACACAGGCGAAATCTCTGCTGAAATGCTTAAGGAGTGTGGCATTGAATATGTTATTATCGGCCACAGCGAGAGAAGACAGTATTTTGGTGAAACTGATGAAACCGTAAATCTCAGAACAAAGGCTGCTTTGAATGCAGGCTTGAAGGTTCTTCTTTGCCTTGGTGAGGTTAAGGACGAAAGATTGAACGGTATTACAGATGAGGTTGTTTCTATGCAGACAAAGCTTGACTTGAAGGATGTAACAAAGGAACAGCTTAAGAATGTAATTATCGCATACGAGCCTGTTTGGGCTATCGGTACAGGCTTGACAGCAACACCTGAGCAGGCTGACGAAACCTGCGGTGTTATCCGTAACACAATCAAGTCCCTTTACGGTGCAGAGGCTGCTGAAGAAATTATTATCCAATACGGCGGATCTATGAACGCAGGTAATGCGGCAGAGCTTCTTGCTAAGGAAAATGTTGACGGTGGTCTTATCGGCGGCGCTTCCTTGAAGGCTAAGGATTTCTCAATTATTGTTGATGCCGCTCAATAATTAAATGGATTTTATGGCGCACTTGCCTTGTGGCAGGTGCGCCATTTCTTTTTCTTGACAAATGAATAATATAATGCTATAATTACTATGTATCAATATATATATATATAGCCTTATGGGAATCGAACCCTTTGTCTTGGAACGATAAATTCGTGAGCTTTTGTCTAAGCTGTGGAGTACAAGTCAAAATAGTGCAGGCAATTAAAATTGTCGAGGCTTTTTAACACAGTAGATATGGCTATTTGTTGTTTAAAACCACGTTTGAATGGGTTTTTTTTGGCTAACGTAGTGTGGCAAGCTGTTTTCCATTTAAAATCAATTGGGTTTTATTCCCATAAGGCTAAATATAATTAAGGAGTATATAGATGACTAAGAGAAAGGTTATATTGGCGGCTGTATTTTTTGTATTGGCCGTTATGATGTTTGCCCTAACCTCCTTTGCTGCAATTAACACAGAGGTTTCGGTTGTTGTGACAACATTGTCCGGAAGAAAAGAAATCAATGATGTCACGGTTGAGGAGATTTATAATTATACACTTGATTCAAACGGTGGCGGATATACAATTACGGGTATTAAATCCTTCAGAGGCTACGGTCTTTCTGCAATTAAGGAGATTGAGATTCCTTATGGCAATGTTAAGGTAAATATGACCTCAACCAACGCTTATCTGGAGGCTATAAATTTAGATGGTGGTAGTGATACATCAGGCGCAACTGTAATCAGCCTGAGCGGTCTTACCAAACTGAAAAAAATAGTTATTGGCAATTCCTGTGATGCTACATTCAAGGCAAATTGCGCTCCGGCTTCTTTAACGGAAATTGTTTCTGTCGGCGGTGATGCGACAATTACCTTTGAAGGGGATGCATTTAAGGATAGATGGCAGATAACATCCCTTAACTTTGGTGCAGGTAACACTTATAAGCTTGGTAAGAATTGCTTCAAGGGGATTGGTGTAACAAACCTTGATTTGGTTGACGGCGCTGTATTCACCTTTGGCGGTGACGGTGCGTTTTACGGATGCTCAGCGCTAAAAACCGTGTATGTTGGGGACAAGGTTGACAAGCTTCAGAAGACAGCCTTTGATAATTGTCCCAATATTGAGTTGGTTTATCTTGCCGGCGTAACGGTAATCGATGAAAATGTGTTCCGTGTGGCGGTCAGCGGTGAGTATGCTGAGAATAAGCAGCTCAGGGTTTACAACCACGGCACCTTACCGACAACAATCGGTCAGAATGCTTTTACAGGTAGGACTAAGCTTGGTGTTGTTTTATGCACCCTGTCAACAAACACAACAAGCTTTAACAACTGTAAGTATGAGCTTTATAACGGAATACCCCATGCGTATACACCTGCAAGCTCAACACCAACCTGTTACATTACATATAAAACAGACTGTCCTTGTGGCCAGGTTAAAAACGCAGAGCTTGAGCTATATCGCAAGGGTGAGACAAAGCAGTTTTTAACCTATAAATCTGCTGAAAACCCGGATGTTCCACACACCTTTACAAGTGCTAAGAGTATTTCATTTGCAAACGGTATTAATAACCCCGGCGTTGTGGAGGCAAAATGCAGCGTTTGCGGAACGCTTGAGGGTGGAGCGCGCTCAGCCCCTGCAATTGTTGTTTTCTTAGGCTATTCTGTGTCTGAGGGCGCAATGAACAACAAGGGAATAGCGGTAGGTGTCAGATTTAACTCCGTTTCCTTAATGCAATATGAGGCGGCAACGGGAGAAACAATTGATTTTGGTATTGTTTTGTCCTCCGCAAAGGTGTTAAACGGTGCAAATCCGTTAAAGAGCAACGGTGAAGTATATTCAAGCAAAACTGTTTACAAGCACGATATGTCTACACTTGGCTATTACGAAAGTACTTTAAAGCTAACAGGGCTTACAAGCACAACTGTGGATATGGAATTTGTTTTATCCGCTTATATTAAGATTGGTGACAAAATATACTATATCGATAACGGCGGCATATCGGAAAAGGCAACAACGGTTAAATATACAAGCTTACTGATTTAATAAAAAGAAATAAAAACGGCAGCCTGCCATAAAGTAGGCTGCCGTTTTGTTCATTTTTGCATAAAACAAGTAAAAGCAGGCAAAATATATAAAAAAGAAATTCTTAAGGAGACAAAATGAGAGAATTCAGACACGTGGTCGGGGATAAGAACGGATTGCACGCCCGCCCGGCAGGCTTGCTGGCAACGGTGGCAAGAAGCTTTGAAAGTGATATTAGAATAAAAGCACAGGGTAAGGAGGCGGACGGGAAAAGGCTACTCTCCTTGATGTCATTAGGAGCAAGGTGTGGCACGGAGCTACACTTTATAATTGAAGGAAAGGACGAGGACGTGGCTGAAAATGCACTTAGAAAGCATTGCGAAGAAAAGCTGAATGGGGATTAAAATGACTGAAAGCACAGTATTTAAGGGAATAGGAATATCAAATGGTAAGGTAAGGGGAAGAATTAAGTTTTATAATAAGGAAGTAAGGGCGCAGCCTTCATCTGTAAAGGGCAACAAAAAACAGGAGCTTGAAAGGTTAGACAGAGCAAGAAAAATGGCAAGCGAGCATATAAAGGCGCTTGAAAAAAGGGCTCTTTCAACTCTTGGTGAAAAAGAGGCACAGATTTTTGAAATACACGCAATGCTTCTCGAGGATGAGGATTTTATTTCTTCCATTATAGGGGAAATAAACGGTGGCAAATCAGCCGAGGAAGCAATAAATATAACCGCCAAATCATACGGGGAAATGCTGGCAGCTCTGGGGGATGAATATTTGGCAGCAAGGCAGACGGACATTCACGATATTTCAGCCCAACTAATTAGGTTTTTGGGCGGGGACGTGTCTGTAAATAAGGAAAAAGACACAAAACCGTATATTCTTGTGGCGACTGATTTAACCCCTTCCGAAACTGTACAGCTTGAAGCATCAAAAATACTTGGCTTTGTAACCTTTGGCGGAACTCCTTCATCACACACAGCTATTTTGGCAAGGGCTATGGGTATACCCGCCCTTGTGGGCACAGGTAAGATTGATAGCATCTATGACGGGGAGGAGGCACTGCTGAATGCTGAAAAGGGAACCCTTACTGTAACTCCTGATGAAAAAGAAATACAGGCTTTTGAAAAAGAAAGGCAGGAGTATAACAAAATAGCTAAAGAGCACGAATTATACCTGCGCTCGGTAATGAATAAGCCCGCGGTTACGAGAAGCGGACATAAAATAATGATTTATGCAAATATCGGTAGCGAAAGTGAGGTGGCATCAGCCATTTCCAACGGTGCGGAGGGTATAGGACTTTTGAGAAGTGAGTTTTTATATCTGTCAAAAGATGATTATCCAAGCCAGGAGGAGCTGTTTTCGGTTTACCGCGATATAGCCATTAAAATGCAGGGTAAGCGTGTTATTGTGCGTACTCTTGACATAGGAGCGGACAAGCAAATCCCGTATTTTGACATACCAAAGGAGGAAAACCCGTCCTTAGGGTACAGGGCAATAAGAATTTGCCTTGATAGACAGGAGCTTTTCAAAACACAGCTGAAGGCAATATTGAGGGCATCGAAATTCGGCAGAATTTCCATAATGCTGCCAATGGTTGTTTCTGCTGATGAGGTTAAACAAAGCAAGGCACTTCTGGAGGAATGTAAGGCGGAATTATTGACACGGGGTGAAGGATTTGACAGTAAAATTGAGCTTGGCGTGATGATAGAAACCCCTGCTGCCGCTATAATGAGCGAGGTAATTGCCAAGGAGGTCGATTTCTTTTCCGTTGGCACTAATGACTTAACGCAGTACACCTTAGCGGCAGACAGGCAAAACCCACGTGTTACACACATTTGCGATAATAATGCAGAGCCTGTGATGCGTCTTATCAAAATGGCAACGGACGCAATTCACCGCAAAGGAGGATGGATTGGCGTTTGCGGAGAAATGGCGGCAGACCTTGGCTTAACGCAGCAATTTGCCACAATTGGAGTCGATGAGCTTTCTGTGTCAGTACCGTACCTTTTGGGGGTGCGCGGCAAGGTAAGTGAATGCAGATAGTACGGTAGCTTTAAAAACAAGCTTTTAAGAAGGGAGCAAAAATGAGCAATATAGACAAAAAACAGACACTCCTCGCCACTTGTAGCGGTGAGGTGATTAAATTAGAGGACGTTTGTGATGAGGTTTTTTCCTCGGGAGTGCTTGGCAAGGGCTTTGCCATAATTCCAAGCGATAACGACTTTTTCAGCCCCATAAACGGGAAGATTTCAAATGCTTATGACACGGGGCATGCGTATATGATAACCGCAGAGGACGGCTTGGAGCTTCTTGTTCATATCGGCATTAACACAGTGGAGCTTGACGGAGAGTTTTTCTCTCCTGTTGTAAAGGCGGGAATGTCCGTGTCCCAAGGGGATAAGCTTGCTTATGCGGATGCAAGCAACATTTTATCAAGGGGCTATGACCCTGTTTGCGTGGTGGTTATAACCAACCCCGAAAAAATAGAGCAGTTCAAAATCACCTACGGCAAAATAGATGCCAAGTCTCCGGTTATGGAATACACCTTGAAATGAATGCAAAATGCAAAATGCATAGTGCAAAATATGAGAGGCAAATGTAAATTTATACTTGACAAGTGGAAAGAGGTATGCTACACTAAACGTACAGCGAAGGCTGAATTTACCAAAGGAGGCGATTAATATGATTAAGGCTTATATTTATCGGATGTCATATGTATCGCCCAAGGTAGCATAGCTTTGGCTTTATATCGCATTTCTGCACATCCGATTCGGGTGTGCTTTTCTTTTTAGCACCCGTGGGTGCTTTTTGTTTTTCGTGGGAAGCATTTAAAATTTAAGCTGTAACGGAAAATAAAAATTGAAAGGAGGGCATTTTTATGAAAACCGCTATTTTAAAATTTAAAAATGAAAGAGGGAATGCCCGTGAAGCGATTAAAAAACAAATTTTTATCAATGGAGCTAAATACATCCACCTACACTGAAATGTATGACGGCAGTATGACTGTTTCTGACCCACAGGAGCCTTGGATAAAGCCGTGGGTGGAAAATGACCCAACCTACTATTACGGGGACATAGGCTTTAGAATAACTGCCACACACAAGCTGGCACAGGATAAGCCAACGGTTACTGTAAGTATTCCTTGCCAAAGGCTGGGGATAAATGCCTTTAATGAGGGAATAGCCGACCTATGCTTAAGAGAGCTTAAGCCCTATATTGATGGGCTGAATTCGGAGCTATATAACCGAAGCAGACCCGACAGCGAAAACGGAAAATATTATTTACATACACCAAATGGCAAAATACTTGTACGTAACACATCATATTTTGCAGTGTGCAATCAAAAGGATTACGAATACGGCACAGGCTCAAGCGTTCTGCTTTTACCACCCGATACCTGCCCGCCCTGTATGTGCCTGAATATTATGCTACAGGTGCAATTGCCCAAGAACAAGCTACGCAAGGCTATGCAAATGCTGTGCCGTGATTTGCCCGAGGCGGTTGAGAGCTTTGTCGCTGGATTTGATGCTGAAAAAATGAAAAAAGCCCAGAGAGTGTACGAAAAACAGGCTAAAATACGCGCTTGGCTTAAAAGCAGTGACTACTGCGCCTTTGTTGCAAACGGAAGCATTTTGCCGCGGAAAAAGGGAACGGATTTACCAACGGAAAACGCAGTACCCTTTAAGTCTACACCCACGGACGAAATAGAGCTTTTCGGTGTTCGCGGTATGGGTATTAAAAAAGGAGTCACTGTTATTACAGGTGGCGGTTACTCTGGAAAGTCCACCCTACTTGACGCTATTTCTGCAGGAATTTACAATCACGTAATTGGAGACGGACGCGAGCTTTGCATAACGGATGAAAGTGCGGTGACCATTTCCGCAGAGGACGGACGAAGTGTAAAGAGTGTGAATATTTCTCCCTTTATTAAGTGGTTGCCAAACGGAGACGCACGGGACTTTTCCACGGAGTGTGCCTCTGGCTCCACCTCACAGGCGACGAACATTATGGAAGCTATCAACACAGGGGCGGCTCTTTTGCTCATAGACGAGGACAGAAGCGCCACAAATTTTATGATAAGAGACAGCTTAATGAAGAAGCTTATTGAAAAGGAGCCTATAACTCCATTTACAGACAGAGTCAGGGAGCTTTATCAAAACCTTGGCGTTTCCACGATTCTTGTTATTGGGGGAAGTGGTGAATATCTTTCTGTAGCGGATAAGATTTATATGATGGAAGATTATATGATACGGGATGTCACGGACAGAGCAAAAGAGCTATGCTTAACATATCAAGCCAAAGAACCTGAAAGTCCTGCCGAGTGGAAAAGCGAAAGAGTCCTTTATTCCGAGGGCTTTTCCTCTTACCCTGAGGGCTTGGGAAGCGAAAGGCTCAGTGTGTCCGGTATGGGCTTTATCATTATAGGGGACGAAAAAATTGATGTGCGCGGCTTGCACGATATTGTTTCATCCCGTCAGCTTGATGTCTTGGGCTTTATGCTGAGATATTTGGAGATTTCAAATAATGAAAGGGTTATAGACATTCACGCAAGGGTGGATAAGCTATACGGAGAAATCGAGGAAAAGGGAGTTGACCTTATTTATTCCTCTTATTTTACCACAATGGGCAGGTTCCTTGATTTGCCGAGAAAGCAGGAGCTTTTTGCCCTTATCAGCCGAATGAGAAAAATTACTTACTTGGCAAAATAAAAGGCAGTGCGTTTTGCACTGCCATATAAACTGTTGGTTTAATTATGCTCAACCAAAGCGTTATTGACAACAATAAACGATGATGTTATCATTAAATCAAAGCCTTGATTGCATACATATTATATCACAAAAAATCCTATATTACAAGTCTTGTAATGTGAATACTGCGATGATAAAATTTAAGATGGGTCGGGTAGGACAATTTGGACGCCGAACATATTAAATTCCTCAAAATAGTCTATTATTCCATTATAGTCGGAAACTATTTTAGCCATTATTTTTGTTCCGAGCCCGTGGGACTCACTCTGGGTGTCTTTGGTTGATTTAAGCTCGCTGTTGTTTTTTAAAACGGAGCCCTCTATAGTGTTTTTGCAAATAATAATTCTGTTGGAGTTTTGGCGCATGAAAAGCAATTCTATTCTTTTTTCCTTTGCGCCTCGTTGCCTTTGGATAGCTTCAATTGCATTGTCCAAGGCATTCCCCATCAAGCAAACCAAATCAATGTCCTTGATGTCGGAAAGGTCTCCGATTGAGCCGGAAATGATGATCTTCGTGTTACGTAGCACACCTAACTTTGAGTTTATAAGATAATCCAAAATTATGTTATCGGAGTGTATCAGGCTGTTTATACCGGTGACGCTTGGCATTAGCGTGCCTATATATTTTTGACAAGCCTCAACCTCACCCTTATCAAGATAGCCCGAAAGGACGGACAGGTGTTGCTTCATATCGTGCTGTATTTTGCGTACATTTGTCCAAATTGCCTGGGCGTCTGTGTGGCGCGCTTCCTCAAAGGAAATTTTTTCCTGCAAAAGCTTTAATTCATATTTGCTTTGCTGATATTTCTGCATTTGATAAATCAGAACGTATAAAATTACATTGGCTGAGGCAAAGGACAGAGTGATAATCATAGCTTGGGTTTGTATTTGCCCTGCTTCCACAATAGAGGCAAGGTACATAGTTGACCCCATGCCCAAAATCGTGATAAAGGAAAAAACAAAGGCAACTCCGCCAAGGCGTGCATCCGTCCCGCTTTCTTGATTGAACGCAATCAAAAGAATTTTCAATACAACAAAAAGCACAATCTTGTGCATAATTATGTAAACGTATCTGAAAACACCAACGGAGCCTTGTGCTAATTGGTCGTAATCCTTTATTATAAATGTAATGATAAGGTACAAAAGACTGCTGAGCAAAACGTAAGCAATTTCAAAAATGCAGGCAGAGAGAAGCGCACGTATGTATCTTTTCTTTGATATAAGAAGCGCATATGAAATGTACAGGCATAAAAAGATAATGGTGCCAAGGACATTAAAGCCGGATAAAAACAGGTCGTTTATTACAGAAAATATAAAAACAACTGCTATGGCAGGGATTGAAAGCTTGTTTTTGCATGGGTGAAGTGGCGTGTGGTTAAAGCGTGATATAAAATATACGCAGAGAATCGCATCAAACAAGGAAACAAAAAATTCTATAAGGTACTCGATTCCAATCACCGCGAAATCCTCCTTCTTATAAACTGCATATATGTGTCCTTAAAGGCAGATGCCCGTTTCTTGCTTATGCTTAGGAACTTGCCGTTTTTCATAATCAAATGCTCACCCTTTTGTGTGGTGTCGATGTGGCTTAGATTAACAACGTAGGATGCGTGTATTTTGAAAAAGTCAAAGTCCCTTGTCAGCTGCTCCACGTATTTTATAGTGCCTCTGCATTTGTATATCTTTCCCGAGGTTACGTAAATATAAAAGTAGTTTCGTTGACTTTCAAAGAACATAATATCCGCAACTCTTAAAAGGGTCTCTCCCTCGGTTGTTTCAAAAAGAAGGGTTTCGTTATTGATGGTGCAACGCTCAATTACTTTTTGAAAGGTGGCGTCCAATTCCTGTGTAAGGTGCGCCTTCCTTAAAAATCTGAAGGGGCAGTATTCAAATGAGCTGTATACAAATTCCTCATATGAAGAAACAAATATTATTACGGTGTCGGGATATACCTCGCAAAGCATCTTTGCCAATTCAAAGCCGTTTGCATCAGGCATATCTATATCTAAAAACAAAACATCTATTGTGCTTTCCTGTAAATAATCAAGCACCTGCTTGGCAGAGGTGAAAACAGGGGCAATTTTCAAATCCAAGCGTTGTGGCGCGTAGGCACAAAGCCTTTGCAAATGCTGTCTTAAAAGCTGCGCAAACTGTACGTTATCATCGCATACGGCAATAGTAATCATAAGGACCTCTCATATAAAGCTTGTTATATACATATTACCACACAAAAGGTTTATTTGCAAGCGGTGGGAAAATTGGGCTAAAAACAGGGACGCTTGGATTTTAAAGTAGCTTTTATCCCTATTAAGTGAAAACAATCCCAAATTTATAAATTTTAAAAAAGCTGTGTTAAAATGGAATTACCATACAAAAAGCTTTGAAAGGAGAAAGGACTTGAAAAAGAAAGAAAAAAACAACAAGGAAAAAAGGGTGCCCTTCCGCTTGGTGATGAAGGATACGGCATTGGCGCTTGGACTGTCGTTTAAGCACGCGCCCTTGGCTTGCACCATTATGCTTTTGTCTTATCTTATGGATAGCGTTATCTATTTTATTTCAGGCACGTATGCCCTTAAATATATAGTGGACTCCTATGAGGAGGGCATAAGCTTTGAAAACGTGGCAAAAACGGTTCTGTTTTTAATCGTTGTGCCTGCCACGGTACAGCTTATAGTTGACTTTATTGTGGAGCTTACCTGGAGCCTGGGAAGCAACAAAATAAGTATGTCTATACATAAGTCAATTTTTGAAAAGAATATGAGTGTGGAGCTTGCCTGCTATGAAAACCCACAATTTTACGATAAATACGTAAAGGCATCTGCAGATACCGCAGGCAATATGTTCAATATAACATTTACGGTATTCTTTTTCTTCTATACTGTTCTTAACACCTGCTTATACGGCAGCTTGCTGTTTACAATGGACCCAGTGTTTATTATTTTCGCAATAATACCTCTTTTTGGGTCTTTTTTCAAGAAGAAAAGCAATGTCTTGTGGCATAAGCACTCAACGGAGGATAGGGTCTTGCACAGGAGATGCCAGTATGCCCAAAGAGTATTCTATTCAAATGATTACGCAAAGGAAATGCGCCTGACCAATGCCAAGAGCTTCATGCTTCAAAAATATGAGGAAGCCTCTGACGGACGTAAAAACGTAGTTAAAAAATACGGCAAGAAGGAAATGGTGCTTGACGTGCTTGGCAACAAGATTTCAAGCATACTTGCAAATCCGTTGGCTATTGCATATGCAATTTTCAGGGCGCTTGTGTCAGGTACACTTGGAATGGGAGATTGTGCGGTTGTAATAAACTCAGTGTCAGAGCTGTCAAATGCATTCATACAGGTTACAAACCAATATTACCGTCTGCACGAAAAAGCTCTGTTTGTTGAGGACTACAAGGAGTTTATGAAATATGAGCCGTCAATGAGAGATTTGCCCGAGGCAAAGGATGCAGAAAGAGGAACGCTCAGGCTTGAAAATGTTTCATTTAAATATTTTGGCAGTGACAGCTATGTGTTAAAGAACATTAATTTGGAGCTTAAGGCAAATGAAAAGATAGCCCTGGTCGGTCACAACGGTGCGGGCAAGAGCACACTTATTAAATTGCTGCTGCGTTTGTACGACCCTACGGAGGGGGAGATTACTCTTAACGGAGAAAACATAAAGGATGTAAAAATTAAAAGCTATCGGGATATGTTCAGCGTTGTTTTTCAGGACTTCAAGCTGATAGCTCTACCTGTTTCCGAAAACGTGCTTATGCGACCCGCCGAGGAAGGGGATGAAAAGCGCGTTGAGGAAGCCTTAAAGCTAAGCGGAGTCTATGACAGAATAATGGAGCTAAAGGACGGCGCCCAAACTGTTTTGACTAAGGAATTTAGTGAGGACGGAGCGGTTTTATCCGTTGGAGAGGGACAAAAAATTGCCATAGCTCACGCCTTTATTAAAGATGCGCCATATATAATTCTTGATGAGCCTACAAGCGCCCTTGACCCTGTGGCTGAGAGCGAAATGTACAATAATATGATGAAAATAGGCGAAAATAAGGGAATGATATTTATTTCCCACCGTCTGTCAAGCGCTGTGTCTGCTGACAGGATTTACATGCTTGAAAACGGAGAGGTTGTTGAGTGCGGTAGCCATACTGAGCTTATGGCGCTTAACGGAAAGTATGCAGATATGTTTAAAAAGCAGGCGCAAAACTACGTTGATATTGAGGAAGGCGAGGTGAGTGCGTAATGAAGAAGCAGAACAAAAAGGAAAAGGTTCCCTTTAAGCGTGCTGTGAAAAACAATATTTATATGTTGAAAATAGCATATAACAGTGACAAGGTAATGGTTATTATGCGCCTTGTTATGGGCTTCTTTACAGGCTTAAATCACGGTGTTTCCATATTCTTTATAAGCGAAATTTTAAACGCACTTGACCGCGGGGATGAGATTTCCTATATATTCACAATGGTTGCCTTAATGGGCCTTTATACCCTTGCCTATGAGCTTTACTTTGCATGGTATTACAAGCTTTTGTTCCCATACCGTAAGCTTAACTTCATCAGGCTCATACATAAAAGCTTTTTTGTAAAGGCAAATGATATTGACTTGGCTTGCTATGACACCCCCGAGTTTTATAATGATTTTATTTATTCGATGCAAAACTGTGACAAGAGTATTACAAATACAGTTGACCAGCTTGGGGATTTAATTCGCTCGCTTGTTGCATCAGGCTCTGTTTTTGCAGTTGTTGCAACGGTTGACCCGGTAATAGCGCTTGTTATTCTTGCCTTTTCCTTTGCTGATATGATAATCCGTCTTTTACAAAACGGAATATATTATAGGTACAACATTGAAATGAATGAGCTTTGGAGAAAAAGCTGGTATATAGAAAGGTTTTTCTCCTTGGCGGACTACGCAAAGGAAATAAGGCTTACCGATGTAAGTAAGAACATTTTAAACGAATATGAAAAAACCATGGCGGAGCAACGCAGGGCCGATACGAAGATGAGAATTAAGACGGGGCTTATAAATTTCCTTGCTGCATTCTTGGGCTTTGGCTTGACCGCATTTATTCTATTATTTATGGGCTATAACCTTATTGTAACAGGAACGGTGCTGGTCGGTGGATTTACTGTGACGGTTTCTGCCTCTTGGAGATTAAAGCGGCTGCTTTACGATATACAAAGCAAGTTTGTGGAAATGAACAAGGACTCCCTGTATGCCGATAAGGTAAGGAAATTCCTTGAAGCCGAGCCGCAAATCAAAGGCGGAGATAAAATTCTTGAGGAGTTTGAAAGCCTTGAATTTAAAGATGTTTGCTTTGCCTATAAGGACGTAAACGTGCTTGAAAACGTAAGCTTTAAGGTAAGCAAAGGGGAGCGAATTGCCTTTGTTGGCTACAACGGTGCAGGCAAAACAACCACAACTAAGCTCATAATGCGTCTTTATGACGTTACAGAGGGTGAGATTTTAATTAACGGCATTAACATTAAGGAATATGACCTTAAGAATTTAAGAGAAAAAATGGGTGCAGTATTCCAGGACTACAAGGTGTTCGCATCAACCGTTGCAGACAATGTTTTGGGGGATTTGTACACCCCCGATAATGAGGAAACGGTGTTAAGGGCGCTTAATGATGCCACATTTGGAGATAAGCTATCCCAGCTTGAAAAGGGAATACATACAGAGCTTACGCGAGAGTTCTATGATGACGGAACCAACCTGTCAGGCGGCGAAAACCAAAAAATTGCTATTGCACGTGTTTTTGCACATAATAACGAGCTTATTATAATGGATGAGCCGTCAAGCGCCCTTGACCCCATAGCCGAGTATAATCTCAACGTGGGTATTGATAAAAATGCTAAGGACAAAACAGTTGTGTTTATCACTCACCGCTTATCCACAACAAGGCATGTTAACAGAATTTATATGTTTGAAAAGGGAAAAATAATTGAACAGGGCTCTCACGAGGAGCTGATACGTCAAGGCGGTAAGTACTGTCATATGTTTGAGCTTCAGGCTCAAAAATACCGCTCATAGCGAAAATCCCTTGACACGTGTATGAATTTTGCTGAATTATATCTGAGGAAGCAGATGTAATTTACAGTTATTAACCTCCTAATAATAACTGAAAAACCAAAAGCAGGATGCATTTAATCAGCATCCTGCTTTTGTGTTTGTTATGTAAATATTGACTTATTCGATTTTCGGTGCTATAATGTCTTTGGTAAATTCCAAATTAAGGAGAAAAAATATGCGTAAGGTAATTTTGTTTATTGCTTGCTTAACAGCATTGCTTGTTTTGAGCAGTCTTGTATCCTGCGATAAGCTTATTTCAAATTTTCCAAGCTTTCCAAGCACATCAAACCCGGCCACTCAATCAAGCTCCCAGCCGAGTAATGATGACAAGGAGCCGGAGCTTGTTCGGTACACAGTAACCTTTGATTCTGCGGGCGGCTCTGAGGTTGCAAGCATGACAGTAATTGAAGGCGAAAAGGGCAAAGTGCCTACAAAGCCTACAAAGCCGGGATATATCTTTGATGGCTGGTATTTCGGTGAGGAAAGATGGTCCTTTTCACAAAACCCAATAACACAGGATATGCTTGTTGTGGCAAAGTGGACACCAAGCGAAAACACCGTTGTCTTTGACGGAAACGGAGCAGACGGGGGTAGCGTGGAGGAAATAAAGGGCGCAACAAACAGCGTTGTTATTCTTCCCGAAAACGCTTTTACCAAGGAAGGCTACACCTTCGGCGGCTGGAGTGCTGATTTAAACGGTGATGTTGTGTACGAGGTGGGGGATGAATATACGGTAAGCACAGACAGCGTAAATACAATTTATGCTGTATGGGTGGCGATTCCTTATGAAATTACATATGAGCTTAACGGAGGTAACAACAATAAGGATAATCCCGAGTTTCTTTATGTTGACAAATTACCAATTACTCTTTTAAAGCCAAATAAGAGTGAGGGAATTTTCGTAGGCTGGTACACAAATCCCGAGTGTGAGGGTGAGGCAGTCAGCGAGCTTACCGAGCTTGGCAATGTACAGCTGTATGCTAAATTTATGGACGCATCAAGCGGATTTACATACAAAGAGCATAGTGAGTATGTGGAAATCAAGGGATATAGCGGAAGCGACACTGATGTTTTAGTGCCTGAATACTATAATGGCTTGCCCATTACAGTAATTGGAGAAAGAGCTTTTGTAGGCTGCAAGGATGTAAAGAGCGTGACTCTTACTGAGTATGTGCTTACAATAGGCAGAAATTCTTTTAAGGATTGCACATCCCTTGAAACGATAGAAAATTATCAGAATATCGGCAGGCTTGCCTACGGTGCATTTCATGGCTGTTCGGCTTTGAAAGGTCTTACGATTCCCGAAAGGATAGATGAAATTAGCGCATCTCTCTTCGAGGATTGTAAATCTCTTGAAAGCGTAGAGATTCTTGGAAGCATAAGGTCAGTTGGTGAGCGTGCGTTTAGTAACTGCGCATCTCTTAGCGAAATAAATATTTCCAACGGACTAAAATCAATTGGTTCATCTGCCTTTGCAGGTTGCTCTTCCTTAACAGAGCTTGATTTGGGAGGCATGCTTGAGTCAATAGGTAACTCTGCATTTGAAAACTGCGTTTTACTTGAGGGTACAGTAATTCCTGACAGTACAAAGGAAATCGGCAATTCAGCTTTCCGTGGCTGTAAAGCGCTTGCTATTGTCGTAATCGGTAACGGAATAACAGCTGTCAGCTCATCCGCTTTTGAAAATTGCAGTACACTTAGCAGCTTAACTCTTGGAATGAATATTACATCCATTGGAAATTACGCATTCCATAACTGTGACTCGCTTGAAAGTCTTGCTCTTGGAAACAAAATAGAAAGTATTGGAGTGTATTCCTTCCGTGGCTGTGATGCGCTTTTAAGTGTAGAGCTTGGAGACAGCATTACATCCATTGGTGACTATGCCTTCAGAGATTGCGTTAAGCTTCAAAGCATTAAATTAAGCAACAATGTAACATCTATTGGATATTATGCATTTGGCGGTTGTAGCTCGCTTGCAGAAATCAAGATCCCCGAAAGTGTTGTAATTATCGGAGGAATGGCATTTTCTTACTGCACATCCCTTGAAAGCATTTTTATACCAAAGAGTGTAGGCTCCTTGGGAGATAAGATGTTCTATGCATCAAACGCACTTAAAGAAATTCTTGTTGATGAGAATAATGAAGCATACACCTCCATTGACGGTAATTTATACAGCAAGAGCGGCTTGGAGCTTATTGCCTACGCAGTAGGTAAGCAGGATGCATCCTTTAAGGTGCCAAGCACAGTAATTTCCATATCTGATGCGGCATTCTATGGCTGTGCTTATATTGAAAATATTGTCATCGGTGAAAATGTTGCTGTTATCGGCAAGCAGGCCTTTGATGGCTGTGCTGCTTTAACAAGCGTGGAGCTGATAAGCACCAATGGCTGGTATTGTACGGGAAGCTTTAATTCAACAAGCGGAACAAGCATGAGTGAGGAAGAGCTTAAGGATGGGGCTAAGGCAGCTCAATATCTGAGGTCAGATTTCCGTAATTATTATTGGAAACGCCGCTGATTATAAATTCAAGGAAGGGCTTCATTTTGTTGAAAGCCCTTCTTTTTAATGGGCTAAAAGCCACAGAGCGTTGACTAAAAACATAAAAACATGAAAAATTATTCACATTATCCGTGAAAGCTATTGACTTTTTCGTTATAAAATAGTATAATTATGTGAAATAAATTATAAAGAGAGGTAATATTTATGAAAAAAATTATTTCATTGGCGCTTTGCATTCTTATGTTGGCGTCTGTTGTGTTCAGCATCGCATCCTGCGGAAACGATGTTGCTCCTAACATTATCGGTGTTCAGTCCGGTACTACAGGTCAATATTATGTTGACGGCGATGAGGACTGGGGATTTAAAGGCATCAACGGTTATGAGTCTAAAGGATACTCAAACGCAGGCTTGGCTATTCAGGATATGAAAAACAAGGCTGTAAAGTTTGTTATTGTTGATAAGGCTCCTGCACAGCATCTTGTTAACTCTATTGGTGGCATTAAGATCGTAAATGTTGACTTGACAAAGGAAGAGTATGCATTCGGCGTTGACAAAAATCAGGAAGCTCTTCGCCAGAGCATCAATACTATTCTTAAGAATAAGAAGTCAGAAATCAAGGCTATTATCAACAAGTACGCTAAGGGCGAAAACATTGTTGGTGTTGAAAGCGCAAAGAAGGATCTTAACAGACAGGCTGAGCAGCTCGTAGTTGCTACAAATGCTGCGTTTGCTCCATTTGAGTACAAGGATGGCGACAAGTTTGTTGGTATTGATATCGAAATTATGAAGCTTGTTGCTGATGAGCTTGGTCTTGAGCTTGTAATTGAGGATATGGAATTTGACTCTGTTGTTACATCTGTTGGTAGCCACGGTATTGACGTTGCTGCAGCAGGTCTTTCTGTAAATGAAACCCGTAAGAAGTCCGTTAACTTCACAACATCATATTACGATGCTACACAGGTTCTTATCGTTCCTGAAAGCACAACAAGATTTGAAGATTGTAAGACAGTTGCTGACGTGCTTGCAAAGCTTGAAGAAGCAAGATAATTAATGGAAGAATTAAAAATCTTTTTTGACAAATTTATAACAGCGGGCGGTTATAAAACCGCCCTATCTGGTTTACTTGTAACTGCTGAAATTGCCATTGGCGGTCTTATAATAGGTATTTTGCTTGGTACTGTAATTGCGGTTGTCAAGGTTATGCCTAAGTATAAGGCTTTACCAAGAGTGCTTGATGCAATTTGCAATGTGTATGTGGCGATATTCAGGGGCACACCTATGGTTGTACAGCTTCTCATAGGCTACTTTGTTCTGTTTCCCGCCCTTGGCATTCCAATTGACGGTGTAATTGTTGCAATCGTTATTTTCGGCCTTAACAGTGCGGCTTACGTATCTGAAATGATGCGTTCGGGTATTCAATCTGTTGATATCGGTCAGCTAGAGGCGGCAAGGGCATTGGGTATGCCTTACGGTATGGCAATGCTTAAAATAGTTATTCCACAGTCCATTAAGAACATTTTACCCACACTTGGTAATGAATTTATCGTTCTTGTTAAGGACACATCCGTGGTTAGCTTTATTGCGGTGGTTGATATAACAAAGGCGTTCAAGGCAATCGGTGATGCTACATATGAGTATATTGTTCCTTACCTGTTCTTAGCCCTTGTTTATCTTGTGCTTGTAATGGGTATAACATTACTTGTCAGGTTAATGGAGAGGAGGCTGAAGAAGAGTGAAAGACAATAACATCATTTCTGTAAGAGGCCTTAAAAAATCCTTTAAAAAGCTTGAAGTTTTGAAGGGCATTGACCTTGACATTAAAAAAGGCGAAAAGATTGCTATTATCGGTCCCTCCGGTTGCGGTAAGTCAACCTTTTTGCGTTGCCTTAATTGTATGGAGGACCCAAGCGGTGGCTCTATATACTTTGACGGAGTTGACATTGCAGACCAAAGGGTTGATATCAATGTGCACAGGGAGCATATTGGTATGGTATTCCAGCAGTTTAATTTGTTTAACAATAAAACAATAATTGAAAATATAATGCTGGCCCCTGTTTCCTTAAAGCTTAAAAAGCTAAGGCGCGCTAAAGTGAAAAATGCCTTAAGGAAATTTGTGAACATATTCAGAAAAAATAAAAAAGAGCTTATCTCCGTTTTACAAACAAAGGCGGAGATTGTAGAAGAGGCAAGGGAAACTGCCGTGGCGCTTCTTACACGTATCGGCCTTTTAGATAAGGCGGATGTGTATCCGTCCACATTATCGGGCGGTCAAAAGCAGCGTGTTGCCATTGTGCGCGCCCTTGCTATGAACCCGCACGTTATTCTTTTTGATGAGCCTACAAGCGCCCTTGACCCTGAGATGGTCGGAGAGGTTTTGGACCTTATTAAAGAGGTTGCAGGTGAGGGTATGACTATGGTTATTGTTACTCACGAAATGGGCTTTGCCCGTGAGGTTGCAAGCCGCGTTCTCTTTATGGACAATGGCATTATTGCTGAGGAGGGCACTCCTAAGGACATTTTTGACAATCCTAAAAACCCCCGTACAATTCAGTTTTTAAAGGCTGTCCTTTAATACGTTTTAGAAAAAAGCTTGAAAGGAGATGATTATATGAAATTTGAAAAATCCTGTGGCACTGTGGTTTTCCGCAAGGCAAAGGGTAAATATGCTGTTCTTTTAATCAAAAACAAATATACAGATTTCTGGTCATTTCCTAAGGGCCACGTGGAGGAAGGGGAAAACGAGTATCAAACCGCCATCCGTGAAACAAAGGAAGAAACGGGTATTGATGTTAAGATTGAAAACGGCTTCCGTATGGAGTCCATATATCTTATAGGCAAGAGGAAAAACACAGAGAAAAAGGTTGTGTACTTTACAGCCCTTACAACCAGGGCATATGTTGTACCTCAGCCTGAGGAAATTTCTGCATTCCATTGGTTTTTTGAGGATGAGTTCCCCTACGATGCTACCTTCGAAAATGATAAGCTTATATTTGCTGAGGCGCTTAAATTTATTAAATCCCGCTTTGGCGAAGCTACTGAAAATGATTTTAGGAAAAGAATACAGTAAAGAACGGGTTTTTCCGTTCTTTTCTTTTTCATTCGTGCAAGGTTAAATACGCGGTATTAAAAGCCTGGCTTGTGCAAGCTTAAATTTTCTTTTTCACTTATAATATATTGCAATAATAAGAAATATTTGTTATAATAATTATATATCTATCAAAGGATAAAGCTATGAACATAATTCTTGAAGAAATTATAAAAAATGCGGACCCTGTGTACAAGGAATTTCATAAAAAGCTTATCCCCACTATTCCCGAAAACACTGTTTTGGGCGCTCGCTCCCCTGTTTGTCAAGCGATTGCAAAAAGATATGCAGGCACCAAGGAGGGAAATGGCTTTTTGCACAGCCTACCCCACACGTATTATGATGAAAATATGGTACACGCCTTTATGCTCGGCAGGCTTAAGTGTGACATAAATGAAATACAAAGATATGTAATTGATTTTTTGCCATATGTTGACAACTGGGCGGTGTGTGACGGGCTTTGTGCACATTTGAAGAATTTTTTCAAAAAGCCCGAGGACGTGTATGGTTTTGTTATAGAATGTACTGAAAGTGACAGGGCTTATACGGTGAGGTTCGGAATTGTCTGTCTGCTTAATTACTATATTGATGAGCTGCATATAGACGAAATTCTTGAAATTTGCTGTAGAATTGTCAGTGAGGAGTATTATATCAATATGGCTCTTGCCTGGCTTATCAGCTTTTGCTTAATCAAGCAATACGATAAGACAATCAAGGTTATAGAAGGCTGTGTGCTGCCTAAATGGGTGCATAATAAATCAATACAAAAAGCAATTGAAAGCTATCGCATAGATAAGGACAAAAAGGAGTATTTAAGGAGCAAACGGATTAAATGAATTTTGCTACGGTTAAATATAATGATGTTTCAAACGGTCCCGGTATTCGCACATCCCTGTTTGTAAGCGGCTGCACTCACAGGTGTAAGGGTTGCTTCAACTCAGTTGCCTGGGATTTTGACTATGGAGAAAAATATACAAAAAATACGGAAAATGAAATCGTTGAATCGCTAAGATCCCCCTACATCAAGGGCTTGACTCTTCTGGGCGGCGAACCCTTTGAACCACAGAATCAAGAGGCGCTTTTAGCTCTTGTGGAAAGAATTAAAAGTGAATTGCCCGAAAAAACAATCTGGTGCTTTTCGGGATATACAATTGAGGAAATGCTGGGCGGAAAACTAAGCGAGGTAAAAACCACACTTCCGCTTTTGAAGCATATTGACGTTTTGGTGGACGGAAAATTTGTTGAGGAGCTGAAAAGCCTGACACTTAAGTTTAAAGGCTCATCTAATCAACGTACAATTTTAGTGCAAGAAACCCTTGAAAAGGGCGAAATTGTGCTTTTGTATCAGGAGGAAAAATGAAGGTTAATATAAAGAAATTAAATGAAAATGCAGTAATTCCAACATACGGCTCACCCTATGCGGCAGGTGCTGATTTGTATGCCTGCGTTGAAGAGGAAGTATCTATAATGCCCGGGGAGACAAAGCTTATTAAAACAGGCTTGGCAATTGAATTGCCCGTTGGCTATGCCGCATTTATTTACGCAAGGAGCGGCCTTGCATCCAAGCGCGGACTTGCCCCTGCAAACAAGGTTGGCGTTGTTGACTGTGATTACCGCGGTGAGGTTATGGTGGCACTGCACAATCATTCAAACGAAGCACAGTCAATTTCCCCGAAGGAAAGGATAGCGCAAATGGTAATAGCACCGTATGTTACGGCAGAGTTTTTCGAAACAGACACCTTGTCGGATACTGTGCGCGGTGAGGGTGGCTTTGGCTCAACAGGTACAAAATGAGCTTGAAGGATAGAAAAGGACTGATTGTATTCGTGCGCCACGGCCAAACGGATTGGAACATAGTCGGACGGATGCAAGGGCGTGAGGATATTCCCC
Organism: Oscillospiraceae bacterium; assembly: GCA_015065005.1. Lineage (GTDB taxonomy): Bacteria > Bacillota > Clostridia > Oscillospirales > CAG-272 > RGIG2000. The sequence goes on along the minus strand of SVRE01000027.1, from coordinate 460 downwards.
TGAACGAAAAGGGGCTTGAGGAAGCAAGGCTTACCGCCAACGGAATAAAAAAAGCCTGTGATTTAACAGGACTTACCTTTGACAAGGTGGTGTCAAGCCCGCTTATGCGCGCATCCGTTACAGGCGAGATGATTGCGCGGGCCATTGGCTGCGATCGCTTTTACTGTGACGAAAGAGTGACAGAGAGGGATTTCGGCGTTTTGTCCGGCAAGCCCTTTGACAAAAACAGCCACGCTGTTACGAGGGATATTTTAGACATCCCGTCACTTGAAAGGGTGGACAGCCTTATAAAAAGGGTGGATGAGTTTATAAAGGACAATGCATCCAAGGATGAAAACCTGCTTGTGGTAACCCATGGGGCAATAACAAGGATATATGCCAACAATGCCAAATGGGCGCAGGGCTACGAAATTACAGCTCCATTTTTGCTGAACTGCCACCTGGTTGTTTATTTTTATGA
>SVRE01000089.1 GCA_015065005.1 Oscillospiraceae bacterium | reverse complement strand
GATTTTAGGCTCCTTTGTGTAAAGGGAGCTGTCGCAAAGCGACTGAGGGATTGTTCCTCATAATCTTACAACCCTTCCGTCTTGCTTCGCAATCCACCTCCCCTTACACAGGGGAGGCTTGCTTTTTTTATGGGCTTGCGTTAAGCTCGCCCGATTCTTTGCAGCTCCTCGCGTCTTTTTCCCCTAGTAGAACTAGGGGTTTATTTCCACGCCTCAAAGGCACCAAAGAAACAAGCGTAGACTAAAATCTACGCTTGTTTTACATATTTTATAGCTTTTTCCCCTTGATATTCTCCCAATAAGCTTTTGCCGACTGTTCTGTCTTATTGCTTCCAAACTCATAATATTTGGCATTTTTAATGTCATCGGGTAAATACTGCTGCTCAACATAATCATTCGGATAATCGTGCGGATATTTATATCCCTTGAACAAAGGTGCAACCAAATGCAAAGGAGTTTCTGTTCCTTTACCGTTTTTAACGTCCTCGCTTGCCCTGGCAATAGCCGTATATGCAGTGTTGGACTTTGGTGCGGTAGCCAGCATAATTGCACAGTTAGCAAGGGGTATTCTTGCCTCGGGCAAGCCAAGCTCACGTGCGCTCTGGCAAAGAGCATATGTAATCTGCGCCGCCTGTGGGTAAGCAAGTCCAATATCCTCACTGGCAATCACCTGTAATCTTCTGCAAGCGGAAATAATATCTCCACCCTCAAGCAGCCTTGCAAGATAAAATACAGCTGCATCAGGGTCAGAGCCTCTGATTGACTTTTGTAAGCCTGAGAGCAGGTTGTGATGTACATCGCTGTCCCTGTCAAACATACCTGCGGAAACAGACGGGATAAATTCTTTTGCAATTTCTTCGGTAATTTCATTGTCACTTGCAAAATATGCGCCCTCAAAAAGGGTAAGCGCATGGCGTACATCTCCCCCTGCGCAGGATGCTAAAAATTCAAGTGCGTCATCTCCCGCGCTTTTGTTTAATCCGTTTTCTTGGTTTAATACATCGAGCGCGCGTCTAAGCACAGAAACAATTTCCTTTGCACTCACATGCTTGAACTCAAAAACAGAGCATCGGGAAATCAAAGCATCATAAATTGCAAAATACGGATTTTCAGTAGTAGATGCAATTAAGGTAACGCGCCCATCCTCGATAAATTCCAAAAGAGATTGCTGCTGCTTTCTGTTAAAATATTGAATTTCATCAAGATAAAGCAAAATACCCTTTGAAGAAAAAACAGAGTCAGCCTGTGCAATTACATCCTTAATATCACTTAAGGATGCAGTGGTTGCATTAAGCTTAAATAGCTCCATTCCTGAATTTTTAGCAATAATATTAGCAACGGTTGTTTTTCCCGTACCGGGAGGGCCGTAAAAAATCATATTGGATATTCTGCCCGCACCCAGCATCCTTGTTATAACTCCACGGGGGGAAACAAGATGGCCTTGGCCGGCAACCTGGGAAAATGAGGTTGGGCGGAGCAAATCCGCAATAGGCTTGTTGTTCATATATACCTCGTAAAAATTTACTAAGGATATTTTATCATAGAAAACAAGAAAAATCAATATAATAAAGCAAGAAACAAAAAGGAGCTAATATGGATAATGAAAAGCAAATTACCTTAAAGGAAGTGTTTCAGGTTTTGTCATTATTTTTGATTCTCTCGGTTATGTCAATTTTGATGCTTTACACGAAATTCGAACAAGGGGTCGAGGATTTTTGGCAAGGCAAGGAAAAATACGTAAGTGCAATTGAAAATAGTGAATTCGGTGCCGTAATTGACCTTGATAGCTTGGAAATACAGGGGGACGTGTACGAATTTGACCAAAAAGAGCTTGAAAACAGATACAAAGAATCAAACGGAAGAATAAATGTATTCAATGAGCTGTTTAAAGGCTACACAAAATAAATGGAGCAGCTTAGCGAAAAGATAGGAATACTGGCCTTAATTATAACAACTGTTTCCTTGGGTACATCTCCTCACCCTTTCGTATTAATATTGTGCTATTTGATTCACGAGCTGGGGCATATTCTTGTATCAAGGCTTATGGGAGCTAAAATGCGAAAGCTAAGGATTGGGCCCTTACACCTGAGCTTATCGTATGATTGCTCCAACCTTACATACCTAAAGGAATTATTTGTCCAATTGGGAGGAATAATCTTTAATGTAATTTCCGCAATAATAGTACGGTTTATTCCGTTTTTTCGGGGGGACGTGTACGAATTTTTCATTATTGGCAGCTTTTCTTTAGCGTTAATGAACCTGTATCCCGTGTCAATACTTGACGGTGGCGGGGCACTAAAAACAGTGTTTTTAATGATTTTCAGCGAGGACGTGGCTGAAAAAGCGTCAAGAACAGTATCTTTTATCTGCGCAATTCTTATGTGGCTGATAGCAGTATATTTCCAGCTGGTTTTTTCATCAAATATGTCTTTTTTCTTCATATCGGTGCTGTTGCTTGTCGAGCTATGCTTTACTAATTAGTCAGGCACGCGCGCACAAATATTTATTCACTTTTTTGCATTTTTTTGCCCTTAACTATTGCACATTTCATTAATATCTGTTATAATGCAATTAATTTATCAATATTCGACAGATAAAGATGATATCTGCCGTGATAAATTAAGCTATGAAAGAACGGGGAGAGAAATGAACGAAAAAAAGATCATTGAGCTGAAGAACGTAGCCAAGTCTTTTGACGGAGAGGTTATTCTTGACCATATTAATCTTGATGTTCACGAAAAGGAGTTCGTAACCTTTTTGGGTCCGTCAGGCTGTGGAAAAACAACAACCCTTCGCATAATTGCAGGCTTTGTTACACCGGATACAGGAGACGTGGTTTTTGACGGCGTTAGAATTAACGACATACCCGCATATAAACGCCATGTAAACACCGTATTTCAAAAATATGCTTTGTTTCCGCATCTAAATGTTTATGAAAACATTGCTTTTGCTCTTCGATTGAACAAGGTGTCAGAAGAAGAAATTTATGAGCGAGTTGAAGAAATGCTCGCAATGGTAAACCTTAAGGGTTTTGAAAAAAGGGATGTTAATTTACTCTCAGGCGGTCAGCAGCAGCGTGTTGCTATTGCCAGGGCGCTTATTAACAAGCCAAAGGTTCTTTTGCTTGACGAGCCGTTAGGCGCGCTTGACTTAAAGCTCCGCAAGGATATGCAAAACGAACTTAAAAATATTCAGAGAAGAACAGGCATCACATTTATATATGTAACTCACGACCAGGAGGAGGCGCTTAGTATGTCTGATACCGTTGTCGTAATGGCAGACGGTAAGATTCAGCAAATTGGCACTCCTACCGATATTTACAATGAGCCACAAAATGCTTTTGTAGCTGACTTTATAGGTGAGAGTAACATAATTGACGGTGTAATGCTTGATGATTATAGAGTTAAATTTTCCGGTCACGAGTTTGAATGTCTTGACAAGGGCTTTGAGAAAAATGAGCGTGTTGACGTTGTTGTAAGGCCGGAGGACGTGGATGTTGTTGAGCCCGGAAAGGGTATGCTTGACGGTGTTGTAACCTCAGTTACCTTCAAGGGTGTGCACTACGAAATAATTGTTAATATTAATAATTTCAAGTGGATGATTCAGTCAACTGACTATGTTGAGCCAAATCAGAAAATCGGCATATACATAGAGCCTGATGCTATCCATATTATGAAAAGGTCTGAGTATTCAGGCAAATATGGCGATTACTCATCCTTCAGTGACGAGTTGGAAAAGCTATCTGACGTTAACGAGGAGGAAGAGTAAAATTAATGAACAAAAAGAGCTTAATGCAAAAGGCGGCAGCAGCCCCGCACCTTGTGTGGTCTGTGCTGTTTATAATAGCTCCCTTGATTTTTGTTGTTTATTATGCGTTTACAGATAAGGACGGTGGATTTACCACTGATAATATTACAGAGCTTGCGCAGGCAAGCTACCTTGAAATATTTTTAAGGAGCCTTTGCTTTGCTTTCCTTGCGACTGTAATATGCTTGATTATAGCATATCCTATTGCGTATTTTATGTCAAAGGCAAAGCCAAAAACCCAAAAAATCCTTATAATGCTTGTTATGCTGCCACAGTGGCTTAACTTCTTAATCCGCACATATTCGTGGATGGCACTTTTAGAGGATACAGGAATTATCAATTCTATCCTGGGTTCAATCGGGCTTGGTCCTTTCCATATGATAAACACATCGGGAGCGGTAATTTTAGGTATGGTATATAACTACCTGCCATATATGATTATCCCTTTGCACTCCGTTATCAGCAAGATAGATAATCATATATGGCAGG
>SVRE01000088.1 GCA_015065005.1 Oscillospiraceae bacterium | reverse complement strand
GCGAATAAATCTTAGGGGTCCTCAATCCGCTCTTTAGTAGGATTGGGGTTCTCGTGAGAGGGTTTTTTCGAGCTTTGGTGCAGACAGTTAAAAAACTTTCAAGACAAAGGTCGGACAAAGCCTTGTGGATTTATCGTTCCGAGACAAATGGGTTCGATTCCCGTAAGGCTATGCTAAGTATATCATACTATTTGTTTAAAGTAAATAAAAGTTTCCCAAAAAGCATTGAAAAAGTTGTTAGAATATGGTAATATGGTTTTAACTTATAGAATAAGTTAAGGAGATTTTTTATGTTTGAAATTGCAAAAGACCCTAAGGTTTGGGAAAGGGTAAGAAATGATGAGGCGTTTGCCCGCCACAGAAAAGAAATAAAGGCTAAGTATGACAAGGTTTTTAAGGTTCGCCCGCGAGCTTCTAACGCCTGGGACGTTTTGGAATATCCCGATGCCAACACAGGCAAGCCGGACACCTTCAACCAGCTTCAATCCTCTGCCCTTATGGCATTGATTTATCCCGATAACGAGGAATATTACAGAAGCTTGGTTGAAACCGTTTGGGAAATTTGTAATGAATATACCTGGGCGCCCCTTGGCCACTATAATAGCTATTATGACAGAACTCCTAAGGACTTTGACCCGGGTCTTATAGATATTTACGGTGCTTCCCTTGGCTTTTCAATGGCTGAGATTAAGCATTTGTTTAAGGACAGGTTCCCTAAGCTTTTGGTTGACAGAATGACCTATGAGATAAGGCGCCATACAATTGAGCCTTATCTTACAAGAAAGTTCTTCTGGGAAACACATAACAATAACTGGACCGCAGTTTGTACAGGTGCGGTTGGCGGTGCGCTTATGTATGAGGACCCTGAGGAATTCAAGCGCCAGCTCCCACGCTTGCAAGCGTCAATGGAATGTTATCTTAACAGCTATGATGATGACGGAATGTGCGTTGAGGGTACTGCATATTGGGGCTTTGGCTTTGGCTTTTTTGCTACCTATGCTATGCTCCTGCGCGAGTTTTCAAACGGCGAGTATGACTGGCTTGCAAATCCAAAGGTAAAGGCGATTTCTCAATTTGTACAAAAGATGTTCTTGCAGCCAAATGTGCTTGCGCTGTTCAGTGACGTTAATATACACGAGGGCTATTGGGTTGGCTTGCCACATATGCTGAAAACCGTTTACGGTGACGCTATTGAAAATCTGCCAAGCGACCAGGCTACTATCATTACCTATCACCACTGGGCGTTTGCTGTTCGCTCCTGCGTTTACTTTAACCCCGACTTTGTAGGAACAGAGCTTAAGAATGCAACATACAGCGCCCCCGTTACCAACTACTTTACAAAGCGTACAGACAACTACGGCTTTGCGTTCAAGGGCGGTAACCAGTGGGAAAGCCACAACCACCAGGACGTTGGCTCCTTTATCCTTGCAAGGCATAACAGGCAAATTTTCTGTGACTTTGGTTATATTGGCCCGGGCAACTGGCCGGGCTACCAGGGCTCACGCAGGAATGAATATTTCCAGCCGTCCTCATTCTCACACAACCTGCCTTACTTTAACGGCAAGGGTCAAGGCGGTGACTGGGAGGGCAAGGCACGTGCGGTTTATGATGAAGCAAAGGGCACGGTTTACATGGACTTTACCCACGGCTATAACGTAAGGGATGTACACACAACCCTTCAAAAGGCGGAAAGAACCTTTAAGCCGACTGATGACAAAATCGAGATTTACGATAAGTTTACCTTCTCAGAGCCTGCGGTAATTACCGAAAGATTTGTTACTACCATTAAGCCACGTGTTGAAAACGGTGTTGTTTATATTGACGATGTTCGCTTCACCTGCCAGTGTGATGCAACCCTTAACATTGTTGAGCAGCCATATGTTGACCAGTTGCCTGACGAAAACGGCAAGTATGAACGCATTTGCTATCTCATTGACTACACATTAAACGGTGACAACACAGAGTTCAAGGCTACTATTGATTTTATTAACTAAATATTTAACACAATACCCGCGGGGAAAAGACCGTGGGTATTGTGTTATAAACCAACGGTTGATTTTTTAGTGACAGAATTGTATATTGAATAGAATTGCTCTGTGTGATAGAATTATTATAAAAGAAAGGGGCGATTAATTTGACTATTGGTGAAAGAATTAAATATTACCGTATAGAACGGGGCATAACACAGGAAAGGCTGGCAAATGAGCTGTATATTTCCAACCAAGCAGTTTCCAAATGGGAGAGAAACGCAAGCCTGCCGGATGTTTCATTAATTGCAAAGATTGCCCATGTTTTAGGTGTTTCCTGCGATGCCTTGTTTATTGACAGCGTTGAGGATGTGGACAAGGAGCTGAATGAAATAATAAAACGCGCTGAGCAGGTGTCTGTAAATAACATTGATGAATACAAATGCTGTGTTTCACTTTTAGAAAAGGCCCTTGAAAGATACCCCAAGGCATGCGCCCTAAGGCTGGCTCTTGCTGAGGTTTATTTAAAGGGTATTGATTTTCTTGATTTCAAGGACAACAACTATATTGAAAAAATCATTAAGCACGGTGAATATGTATTAAGCGGCAGTGAGGAAATGTCAGAAATTTTCCGCGCCATACAGCTGCTTTGCTATACATATCACATAACAGGTGAGCTTGACCGAGCAAGAGAGCTGGCAGAGCAAATGCCAAGCTTGGAGCTTTGTAAGGAAGCGCTTCTTTATCATTCCTTGCCTAAGGAGGAATACAAAAAGGGGATTGCAAGCTACATTTTAAAGCTGCTTGACACGGCGGAGGCTATGCTGAACGTTTTGATTTATCCAAATGACACAAGGGAAATAAAGGAGCAAATAGACAAGCTAAAGGAGAAAGCTTTAAGCATATAATAGCAAATTTTAAAAACACAGGGTCGACCCTGTGTTTTCTATATACAATAAAATGCTCCAACTGCAACACGGTCCTTAAGGAGCAGGAACCAACCGCATTTGAAGGCTACTCCTCTCTTATCTATTTGTATATTCCAAGCAGTGTTACATACATGGGCGCTTTTATTGCAGGAACCGAGCTAAACAGTGGCAACTCTATGGAAAAGCTGATTATTTATTGCCAGCTTGATGGCCCAACCGTCCGAATGGAGCTTTTTATGGCTTTACCACGGTGACACAAATCACAACTGTGTTACATGGGGTGTTTTGGAAAATCCCATTGAATAACAAAAACATATACAAAAAGCTGTTGCAGTCGCAACAGCTTTTATTGTTATTTCTCTTTTTTGATTGCTTTTATGCCCTTTTCGGTCAGCATAACGTCACAGTGCTTATCAAAGCGACCCTTGGGCAGGGTGTTAAGTATAAATTCCGAATAAACAACGCCTATGGTACAGCCGTTGAAATTATGCATAAATTTATCGTAATAGCCCTTACCGTAGCCTAAGCGATAGCCGCACACATCAAAGGCAAGGCCCGGCACGTAGCAAACCGCACTTCCGGGGGTCTGCTGTGGGTCATAAACAGGGGCGTTTTCACTTGGCTCTCTTATTCCGTAGGCGCAGGGGGAAAGCTCCTCTTCGCTATTTACAAAATGGAACTTCATTGTCCTTTCCTCCACGTTACAACGGGGAAAAGCCACCCTTTTACCCATTTCTATGGCTTTATGGAATATGGGCATAACATCTATTTCCGATTTTATAGGGGCATATAAAAGAATAACATCTGCGTGCCTGAAGCTTACTAAGGATGTGGCAATTTCACAAATCCTTTCATCCCTTGCAATATGGATTTCCTTATCTATGGCATCTCTTTTATCCGAGCAGTCTTTTCTTATAACGTCCTTTTCTCTCTTAATAGGTGTCATAACATTTCCTTCCTTGGTGATGCACCGAGGTTAAATCGGTGTGCATTGAAAAATAAATAAGCGGCTATTTTCATAGCTGTTTCAGCTGCTTTATATTAATACAGCACTGCGTCTTTCAGCTTTTCTCTCATTTCCTTGCCGCACAGTGCCTCAACGATTTCAAGTCCGAAATCGTGGGCTGAGCCCATGGCGCGGCCTGTAATTATCTTACCGTCACGCACAACGCCTTGGTTTACAATTTTGGCGCCTGTCAACTGACCCTCAAAGCCGGGGTAGCAAATGGCGCGCTTACCCTTTAGCAGTCCTCTCTTGCCGAGGATAAAGGGTGCGGCGCAAATGGCACAAATAAACTTGTCCTCATTTACTGCTCTTTTTATCATTTTATCAACCACTAAGCTATTATCAAGGTTAGTGGAGCCCGGCATACCGCCCGGCAAAATTATCATATCAAAGGGGCTATTTAAATCAAGCT
>SVRE01000026.1 GCA_015065005.1 Oscillospiraceae bacterium | reverse complement strand
TGCTACTCTTGCCATTGCAAGGTACATACCAACCTCTGTGCATTCGCCCATAAAGTTAGCGCGAAGGCCCTCAATAATTGCCTCCGGTGCGCCCTTAGCCACGCCTACTACGTGCTCAGCAGCCCAAGTCATATTGCCTTCCTTAACCTCGTTGAACTTCTCCGCAGGAACCTTGCACTGTGGGCATCTTTCAGGAGCGCTGTCTCCCTCGTGAACGTAACCGCAAACTGAACATACAAACTTTTTCATAATTAAATCTCCTTTTATAATTTTACAAATTTTATTTACTTAAGCATTCTTTGCAGGTACCGTAATAGACTACCCTTTCCGTATCCACGTGAAAGCCTGCATTATTCAAAGCCTTTCTCTTCTCCGGCTCTATTGGAAAATCGAAAATTTGCTTACACTCCGAGCACACGAAGTGGGCGTGATTTTCAACAAAGCCATCATAGTAGATACATTTGTCAACCGCTTCAACAGAGATAATCTCTCCGCTTTCCAACAGGTTGCCAAGGTTCCTGTACACTGTACCTAAGCTGATATTAGGAATTTTCTTTCGGACTGCGTCATAGACCTGTATGGCGCTACAATGATGACGCCTTGAACGAAGAAATTCCAAAATTTCCTTACGTTGAGTGGTGTTTCTCATTTTGTCCTCCTTATCAGTAATAATTCCTGTTATCATTATACACATATACGGCCTGTTTGTCAATATGTTTTTTAAAATTTTTCAAATTTTTTTGATGTTGACAAAAGTCCTACATTATTATATAATGAGTTTGGATAAAATTATTGAAAAAGAGGTATTTCATATGCCATTTAAGCCTAAGGAATTGCCTGACGTTAACAAGCCTAAAACCAAGGCGCAAAAAATATGGGGCGGTATTCTTTCCTACCTTATAATTACATTCGGCACTGCAATAATAGCTGTGGGAATTTACTTTTTCAAGTTCCCGAACCACTTTTCTGTAGGAGGGGTCAGCTCCTTGGCGGTGCTTTTGTCAAAGCTTTTCAACTATGCGGTGACAGAATCCCAAATTATGTCAATTGCCAACATATTTTTGTTAATATTGGCGCTTATTATTTTCGGTAAGCATTTCGCAATCAAAACCATTTACTCAACCGTGCTTTTGTCTGCCCTTACGCTTGTTTTTGAAAAGGTTTGGCCACTTAGCGCCCCTATTACAGACCAAAAGTTTTTGGAGCTTATTCTGACCATTGGCGGTATTGCTATCGGTAGTGCCATTTTGTTCAGCCAAGGGGCAAGCTCCGGCGGCACTGACGTTATTGCCATGATTATCAAAAAGTTTTCGGGGGCGGATATTGGTACTGCACTTTTGATTTCCGATGCATTTATGGCTATTGCCAGCGGATTTGTATTCCCCGACCAGCCGGAAATTTGCCTTTGCTCCTGTGTGGGACTTGTGCTTAAATCCTTTATTGTAGATAACGTAATTGACGGCTTTAACAGGAACAAGTATTTTGTAATTGTTACCACTAAGGAAAAAGAGGTTTGTGATTTTATACATAATATTCTTCACAGAGGAGCCACAATTTCCAAGTGCGTTGGTTCCTTTACAGGTGAGGAAAAAAGCATGATTACCACCGTGCTTAACAGAACCCAGGCGGGTATGCTTAAAAAGTATCTTAAGGAAACTGACCCCGCCGCCTTTACTGTAATTACCAACTCAAGCGATATTGTTGGTAAGGGCTTTAGAATTGTAAGTTAAATAAAAACCGCTATCAGTGATGTGATAGCGGTTTTTAAATTGTTTTGCGTTATTGTAGGAAACCTCCTGTGCCAAGCTTAAGCCAACCCTTCAGTCAGCTTTGCTGACAACTACGCACAAGGGGCACCATTGCACAGGGGGGCCTTGATCTGTACCGTCCTCTGTTGCAGTATGCCTCAATTAAAGCAAGTTTCCAATATCAACAACAATCTGTGTTGTTGGAGCCTTGATGTCATTACCGTTTTCATCCTTACCAATTACCTTTTCGGTATGAACAATATCAAATGGAGACTCACAAATGATATCACTTGTTTCAATCATTTCATTATTATAAATTGGGCTTGTGTACCTCATTATACATTTCCTCCTTGTTCAGATTTTTTATTGCAACTACATCATTGTAGCTTTCGCCTGTTAATTCTTCTACCGTTACATTGTTGTTAAGATAGAACATCTTTCCGTTTTCGATTACATATGCGCAGAATACAATCTTTGTATCAAGGTTGGATTTATCAATACCTAAAATCTTGATTTCAAAGTAGTTGTTCTTGCCACTTGTAAAGTCCATACTGATGCTATCATCAAGACTTGGGGAGATAGCTTTCAATTCTGCTCCTTATTCCGGAACATTTGCCATTGCAATTACGCCAAAGGTGAGGGTTGTACCCTTCGCCCCTTCGTGCTTTGCAAGGTTTGCTTTATTCACACCGAAGAACTGTGCCATTGAGTATGTACCGCCAAGCGCAGTTTCAGTATAGCTGAAGCCTAAGTAGTTGAAAACAGCACCGATTGTCTTTGATGGGTCAATGCCTGCATATGTACAGTTCTTACACTGACCGTCAAAGGTAATATCGTTTGTATAGCCGTTAAATTGCATTGTGCTTTCTTCAGACATTTGATGTCCGCCATTTCACAATGCAAATATTCCGTTCCGTTTCCATCCTTATAAATGGTTTGGCGGAAACAGAAATGGCGAGCAAGCAAACAACAGCGGCTACCATTGATAAAACTAAAATCAATCTTTTTTCATTGTCATTTTTCTCTTAAGTTTTTAAAATCAAAGCAAGTTGCCGATATCTACAACAATCTGTGTTGTTGGAGCCTTGATGTCGTTACCGTTTTCATCCTTACCGATTACCTTTTCGGTATGAACGATATCAAACGGAGACTCGCAGATAATATCGCTTGTTTCAATCATTTCGTTATTGTAAATTGGACTTGTGTACTTCATTATTCATTCTCCCCCTCATTATTGCCTGTTTTTATAATTTCTTCATAGCTCTTACCAACAATGGTTGTTGATGTGGTGTTATCATCAAGATAGTAAACCACGCCGCCATCAATTATGTATGCGCAGAACGCCAATTTTGTTGTTGCATATTCCTCTGAAATGCCAACTATTTTGATTTCCAGATAATCTGCTATCTTTTTGTTGGTTAAATCCATTGAAATTCCGCTTTCAATCGGCTTTATCTCTTCACCCTCTGTATTCACGGCTGCAGCAATACCAAAGGAAACATCCTGACCCATATAGCCAAGCATTTCCTTATCAATTACAAAGCCCTGTGCAATTGAATAACCCTGCTCACTCTTATATTCAGTGTAAGAGTATCCCTTGCTCTTAAAGAGAGGCGCTGCTGTACCGATTTCCTCTACAACACTGTTTGCGCACTGTGTGCAGATACCGGAGTAAACACCGTTTTCAAAATAGTTACCGTATGTAACGTCAGTAATTTCGCCAAGCTGGTGAGCAAGCTTTTCAATCACCGCATTGCTTATCTCCCCATCCTTGCCGTAAACGACAGTTGAGCCGGCAGCTTCACATGTAGCACTTGTTATAACAGTAAATGTACCTGCCTTGCTACCGCTTTGATCAAAGCCGCCGTAGCTGACATACTCACAGTCTGTAAGCTCTGCGCTTGCATCGCCTGAGGAGTCACCGCAAAGATATATTTCTCCTAAGAACCTACAGTTTTTTGCTTTAAGGGTATAACCGTCACCGTCAGAATAGTACTTGTATGCAAGGGTAACATTTTCAAAAACTACGTATCCAAGATTTCTGTTGCCCCAGTGGTCCTGCCAGAAGCTTTTGCCACCTAAGCTTCCAAAGATCTCGGTATCCTTTATGTAAGTGTTGTCCCCCATATTGTGGATGAGTATAGAGGTAAGTCGGCAGTTTTCAACCTGCAAATCCTTTGTACAGCCGTCCTTAGCCTGCAAGCTGATAACAGCACAGTTTGTGTTTTGAATTGAAAGTGAGCTGTCTTTAATCTTATGGGTATAGTGACCGGAGATAGCTGCCTTTTGGTAAAGCATCTCCTCCTGGCTGACACCCCTTACATTTTCAAAAGTAACATTACCGGCGATCAGATAAACGCCAACATATGCGCCATAGAAATCAATATCGGTTGTCGGAGTGTTATATGAATACTCATTTGCGTTTGTTACAACAGGCTTTTTGTTTTCATCAGTACCCTTAGTACCGATAAGTGTCAAGGACGCGCCCGCATTGTACACACGCCAACCGGCATATTGCTTAGAAGAGTTAATCCACCAGGTATAGCCCGCAAACTCAACAGTTACATTTATTGGGTTTTTTATGCACATATAAATGCCGGTGTCACTATTGTCGTTTGCACCGCTTGGTGAATATGTAATGTTTTCTGCAAGGCGAATGGTTACGCTTGCACCGTCTGTAAATTGCTCAAAGAACGTATTTGTATCTGCAACCTTGGAATACAAGTCCGCAACTTGAACAACATTCTCGCCATCAGCCCGAAGCTGAGCCGCAAGGTCGGAGCTACTGTCCTGAACAAGATAGTATGTAACTCCCTCTGTTTTCTCTGCGCTTACAGATACTGCGAGCATGCACGCAAGCAATGCCATTATCATAAGCGCCAAGGTCAATGTTTTCTTCACTTGATTTTGCCTCCATTTTACCTTTCTTATATATATTTTTTCACATATATATTATAACATTGCTTTTTTGGGTTGTAAATGCACAAAATTAACAAAAAAGTTGTTTTTTTATAACCGCTTTGACCCCTTGATTTGTTGATATTGACCAATTTGTTTTCCCACAAAGCACAGGATATTTTTCTCATTTTTTCAAGTATTGTTTTTTCACTCTTCAAAAAACTGTCACAATTATAGTTTACAATAAAAGTACCTCAGCAGGATAAAGCATTCTTGCTGTAATCAACAAACCGTTGAAAAATGAAGAGGTATCAAATGTCAAACTTTATCTATAATGACAACTTTAATAATGGCGACAGGGAACCTATACATTTCAACTTTGAAAATAAAAAAAGCGGCATAAGCACAAAGGCAGTTGCACTTACCTGTATTCTTTGCTGCATTGCCTCAGTTTTGTTTGGCTGCTTTATAGGATTGTGGCTTCACAACAATTATCTTGACGGTGGGGAATCTTCTCAAACCCCTGCGCCAAATGTTGTGTACACAAATAACAATTTTGTAAGTACAGAGATTAACCCTGTTGTAAGCGAGCTTGATTCCAAAACCGGTGAAACCCGTGCGGATGTTATCGCAAGAATTAAGGACAGCGTGGTTGAAATCAGAACCCAATCGGTTGTTTCATACCAAGGATACATTAAAAGCGGCGCGGGAAGCGGCGTTATCGTAAGCGATTACAGCTGCAAGGATGAGGATAGCGGTGAAATAGTTGAAAAGGGCTACTACATCATCACAAACGCACACGTTATCGAGGATGCAATCAACAGCAACAAATCGACAATCACTGTTATTTTGACAGATGGCACAGAATACGATGCAGGGCTTGTCGGCTCTGATACCATCAGCGATATTGCGGTGTTGAAAATAAAAGAAGAAAAAAAGCTTACCTGTGCGGTTTTTGCCAACGAGGACTATGATTTAAGAGTTGGCGATGAAGTAATTGCCATCGGCAACCCACTTGGCCAGCTTGGCGGCACTGTTACAAACGGATATGTAAGCGCACTCGACCGTGAAATTCAGGTTGAGGGTGTTAAAATGAGACTTTTACAAACCGATGCTCCAATAAATCCCGGCAACTCAGGCGGCGGCTTGTTCAACCTAAGGGGAGAGCTTATCGGCATTGTTAACGCAAAATCCGCAGGCACGGATATTGAGGGCTTAGGCTTTGCAATTCCTGCACGCAACGCATATAAGGTGTATCACGATTTTGTCAGCCTTGGCTATGTTCAAAGCAGACCTACTATTTTCGCTGAATACGTTACCTACTCAAACGGTGTTACAAGCTATGCAACCGTTACCAAGGTTTTGGAAAGGGACACAGGTGACAACAGCACAAAGCTACAGGTGAATGACAGAATTATGGGTGTTATTATCAACGGTGAAAGAATTGATATAGCATCTGCTGCACAGCTCGATTCCGTTATCAGCTCTTTGGAAATCGGATCAGAGCTTACTTTAATCGTAAGTCGCGGCTTTTCAAAAGGCACTGTTACCGTTACGATTTACGAGTATTACATTTAATTCGACACTATCCCAAATGCCACAAGGACCATTTGGTCCGCGTGGCAACTCTCCTTCAAAATAACTGAAAATGCAGCACTCCTTTTAAGATAGGTGCTGCATTTTCAGTATATATTGATTTTCTTGCTTTTTTGTGATAAAATACCTATGAGGTGATGATTATGTATAACATTTTAATTGTTGATGATGAGGATATGATTAGAAAGCTCATCCGTAAATATGCTGAATTTGACGGACATACCGTTACTGAAGCAAGTGACGGTATGGATGCCGTTATTAAGTTTAAAAACGGAAGCTTTGACATTATAATTATGGACATTATGATGCCTGAGCTTGATGGCTTTTCCGCCTCGCGTGAAATAAGAAAAACTTCAAATGTTCCGATTATTATGCTCTCCGCCCGCGGCGAGGAGTATGACAAGATAAACGGCTTTGAAATCGGCATTGATGACTATGTTGTTAAGCCATTTTCTCCAAAGGAGCTTATGCTCCGTGTGGAGGCTATTATGAAAAGAGTTAAGTCCTCAAAACAAGAGGAAGAAAACAAAAACGAGATTATTTCCCTGGCAAACGGCGGCCTGGTTGCAGACTTAACCGCACGCATTGTTTACATTGACGGGGAAAGAATTGAAATGTCGCCAAAGGAGTACGAGCTGTTTTTCTATATGCTGAAAAACAAAAATATAGCCCTTTCAAGAGATAAGCTTTTGTCTGATGTCTGGGGATATGACTTTTTCGGTGATGACAGAACTCTTGACACACATATTAAGATTTTGAGAAAAAGTCTTGGCAAATACAGCAATTTCATTGTTACAATTCGTGGTATGGGCTACCGCTTCGAGGAAAAATGAAAAGCAAAGGATTAAGAAAAGGACTTTCCATAAAATTCCACATTTTCTCTACAATGTTAGCCTTAACCTTTATTATGCTCGGTATAATCTGGGCGTTTCAGGGCTTTTTTATGGACTCGGTTTTCAAGCTGACAAAGGAAAGTGACGTTAAGCGCTCCTCCAGCCTTATTGCTGAAAACATCAATAACAGTGAGGTTGCCACCCTTATTGAAAAGGTTTGCGTGGAATACGATGTTTGCGCCTCGGTTTTGAATTGGGACACAGGGGTAACCCTTTATGACAGCCATTTTCTTAACGACTGCATTTTGCACAAAATTTCTGACTATGATTCTCTTTTGAGAGATTGGTATGATGAGGCAAGTGCAAACGAGGGTGAATACACGGTTGTTTTATCACGTGATAATTTCCGCGACTTCAATTACGATTCCAGCGCATACACAGGTGATGTACCTGAGCATGATGAAAGTGAAAGCTGCGTTTTTTCCATAAGGACAATCAGGGATGAAAGCAGCGAGTATATGATTATTATCAACGCCGCTATTGAGCCAATGCACGCAACAACAAGGGCAATCAGAATTCTTTTGCTGTTTGTTTCCCTTATTTTCTGCGTTATTTCCGTTATAATTTCCTACATTCTTTCAAAAAGGCTGTCAAGCCCCATTGAAAGAATAACAAAATCCGCAAAGGAGCTGCAGGGCGGGGATTACAAGGTTCGATTTGAAGAAAGCGGCCCTATTGAAATACGTGAGCTTGCAAAAACACTTAACACCACAAATGTGGAGCTTGATAATGCAGACAGGCTTCAAAAGGAGCTTATCGCCAACATTTCTCACGATTTAAGGACCCCTCTTACAATGATTTCGGGCTACTCCGAGTTTATGCGTGATTTCCCAAGCGAGGTTTCCCCTGAAAACATGCAGGTTATAATTGATGAAACCGCGCGTCTGAACTCCTTGGTTAATGACCTTTTGGACGTTTCCAAGCTGCAATCCGGCGCACAGACAATTAATATGAAGAGAATAAGCTTAACCAAAACTATTCTCGACACCGTTAAAAGATATGAGAAGCTAACCAGCCACGATAATTACGAAATCACCTTTGATTACAAAGAAGAGGTTTTTGTACAGGCAGATGAAACAAGGCTTTTGCAGGTTGTTTATAATCTGATAAACAATGCCATAAACTACACAGGCGAGGACAAGCGGATTTTCATCCGTCAGGATGTGCTTGATGACGTAGTAAGAATATCAATTATCGACACAGGTGAGGGTATAAGCGAGGAAAACCTACCTCTTGTGTGGGACAGATACTACAAAATCGACAAGGTTCATAAGCGCGCAGTTTTAGGTACGGGCTTAGGTCTTTCGATTGTAAAAAACATTCTGCTTTTACACCATTCGCGTTTTGGTGTTTCAAGCGAGATTGGTAAAGGCTCAACCTTCTGGTTTGAGCTGAAAATAATCGACCGAGTGTCGATAATTCAATAAAAATGATGCCTTGGCGCACCTGCTATAAAACAGGTGCGCCGCATTCTTTGTGTATTATATATAATTTTATAGTTGCAATTATTGAAAAAATGTGATATACTATCAAAGGTAAATTTATATGCTGACGTAGCACAGTGGTAGTGCAGCTGATTCGTAATCAGCAGGTCGTGAGTTCAAATCTCATCGTCAGCTCCATTTTTTTGTAACGGGAAGGAGTGAGCGGTATGAATCTTTGCAATGTTAACGTAGTTAAGCGCTTGATGTCAAAGTATCAAACAGGCACCAAAAAATCATTCGGGCAAAACTTTTTGATAAACCCACAGGTGCCAAGCGATATTGCATACGAAAGCTATTCCTACCACAAATCAAAGTTTCCGCACTGTCAAAGCGGTGTTATCGAAATCGGCCCGGGCATCGGCTCCCTTACCAATGAGCTTTGTTGCGAATACGACAAGGTTGTTGCCGTTGAAATTGACAAAACGCTTATCCCTATTTTAGCCGAAACATTAAGCGAGCATGAAAATATAACCGTTGTTAATGAGGATTTTTTGAAGATTGATTTAGGGGAGTTTATAAATGAGCATTTTGGCTCCTCTTCCGTTTCTGTTTGTGCTAATTTGCCCTATTACATCACAACACCGATTATTATGAAGCTGTTAGAGCAGGCAAGAAAAGAAAACGGGCAAAGCCGCTTAACCTCTATTACCGTTATGGTACAAAGGGAGGTTGCCGCGCGCCTTTGCGCCAGTGAAAAGGACGGGGACTACGGCGCTATCACCGCATCTATTAATTATTACGGACACGCGGTGAAGCTTTTTGATGTTTCTCCAGATAATTTTCTCCCTGCCCCTAAGGTTACGTCAAGCGTTATAAGAATTGAGCTTTATGACGAGCCCGTTTACAAAACAAAAAGCGAAAAAATGCTATTCCGTGTTATCGAAGGCGCCTTTGCACAGCGCAGAAAAACCATGGTAAATTCCTTGTCCTCTGTTTTTTCCGAGATTCCGAAATCAAGAATCGGTGAAATTATAACAGGCTTAGGCTTTGACATTAATATTCGGGGTGAAAGACTTTCGATTAAGGACTTTTGCGCCCTGGCAGATGCGTTTTGCGAGGAAATAAACCATTAAATTACCATTGGCAAATAAATTTTACGGAGAATTAAACTAATGCCACTACTTGGAACTATTGTAAATTGCCTGACAATTGCAGGCGGTTCTATTTTAGGAATGTTA
Organism: Oscillospiraceae bacterium; assembly: GCA_015065005.1. GTDB lineage: Bacteria > Bacillota > Clostridia > Oscillospirales > CAG-272 > RGIG2000. The sequence continues at coordinate 16,672 of SVRE01000026.1, read as the reverse complement.
CTCTCCAGGCTGTTTTCCAAAAGCCACAGGCTTGCCGCTATTCCCGATGCGGCAATGAAGGCGATTTCTATTTTTGTTATCGCCATAGGGGTTAAGGGGTCTATGGACTCACAAAAATCCATTGTGATTCTTCTTTCCCTGGTTGTTGGTACAGTTATCGGAACTGTGATAAATATTGACGGCTGGCTGGAGCGCTTTGGCTCCTTTATGGAGAGGAAATTTGTTAAAAACAAGCCACAGTTAACAGGACATGATGAGCTTGATGAGCAAAAAAGCAAAAAAAGCATTTCAAAGGGCTTTGTTTCCACCACCCTTACCTGCTGTGTTGGCGCGCTTTCCATTATGGGTGCCCTTAATAGCGGTTTAAGCGGCGGCGCCAACCAAGAGCTTTTGTACACAAAGGCGGTCCTTGACTTTATAACAGCTCTTGTTTTTTCCTCTGCCTTTGGCTGGATTGGCGCTTTGCTTTCCATAATCCCTGTATTTATTTACCAAGGTGCAATTGAGCTTGGTGCAGGCGCATTAAGCGGCCTTTTAACAGGCTGTATTAACGAAATTTCAGCCACAGGGTCCGTTATTGTTATCGCCCTCGGCTTAAATATGACAGGAGCCACCAAGATAAAAATAGCAAATATGCTACCCGCAATTTTCTTGCCAATTCTATTTTGCTTATTTATGTAAAAAAGATATTGCCAAATTTTGGCAATATCTTTTTCTATTGTAAATATTGAGCGTTATCACCACAACGTTGGGACTGCATCCACATAATGCCAAAAATATCCACTATCTGTTGGTTGAGCTTCACTATAGTAACAGATGTTCACATCATTTCCAAACGAGTCGCTACTTTTTATTATACTCTTGTATTCTTCAGCAGTTCCGCAATAATAAACATTTTTCAAGGTAGTGTGTGCAAAAGCTTTACTACCCACTTCAGTAACGGACTTTGGCAACACTACTGTTGTTATTTTTGTAGTTGTTCCGGGACAAAAGATATTTGGATTTATAACCTCCACAGTTTCCGGCATAACAAACGTTTCTCCCACACTTGATGAACAAGCAATAAGACGTGTGCATGACTTATTGTAAAGTGCTCCGTTTACGGATTTATAATTCTCGTTTTCTTCACTGACAACGATATTTCCAATAGAATACAAGGTACCATAAAGGTCATCATATGTTATGCTTTTAAGAGAAGCCGGCAAATAAAGCGTATCAACTATACCGTCTAACACACCCGCAGCTACTGTAATTGTGCCTTCACGAACCGAAACAGAGCTAGCTGTTTTTCTAAAGCTACGTACAAGATGGTTTCCCACGTACCAATCTTCACCTACCTTATTATACACTGAGTGAGGAACATTATTAAACACGTCGTAGCCTATGCTTATTATGCTATCAGGGAATTTAACTTCTGCAAGATTTGAGCAGCTGGAGAATGCGCCTCCTCCAACATACAACATGCTCTCGGGCAGAACTACCTTTTTTAGCTTTCCGCAATTAGAGAATATACCGCCCGCCAAAGAAACAGTTCCTTCCCTTACAGTTAGTTCCTCCGGCAATGCATCTTTGTCGACAGAAACAGCATAATTACCTATATAGCGCACGCCATCAACAAAATTAGCATCATCGCTGGCAACAGGCGTTCCATCAAACGCGGTAGCAGAAAAATCGATTATATTATCACCAAGATTAACCGTTTTAAGAGCAGAGCACTCTCCAAAGGCTTGAGAACCCAAGTATGTAACCGACTCTGGAACAGTTACTTCAGTCAAGGATGAGCAGCCGTAAAATGCATCACTATTAATATAAGTTACAGAATCCGGAATATTTATCTTTTCTATAGATGTACATCCTTTAAATGTTTCGCCGGAAATACCTATTAATGTTTCAGGCAATTCGATTGATTTCAGGACACTACAGTTCATAAATGAACGGGAATAAATCTCTACGTATCCTTCAGGTATAATGACCTTTTCAACGCTTGAATCTTTAAAGGCACCCGAACCGATATATTTTACGGGCTTACCCTCGTACTCCGTAGGCAAGGTAATTTCCTTTGCGTTGCACATATACTCGGATACAATCGCATATGACTCGCCGTCGTTAGTAAGCTCATATCTCAGTCCTTCAACTCCAACGATTGTTTCTTCCGTCTCATCATTTCCGGGAGCATTTCCGTCATCTTTCGGGAAAGAGCACGATGCCATCACTATTAAAGCAATTAATAGTACTGACAAGGTGAATAAATAACTGATTTTTTTCATATTTTTCTCCTTCTTAATTTTTGATTTTCAAGCTACGCCTTTTTAGCTCTTCAATCAATTTATTTTGGACTTGTTTTACATGAGTCCATTTTTAGTATACTATAGTACTTTATATTTGTCAATTATTAATTATATAATAGTATTGTAAAATTTGACCAAGGAGAGCTGATAATGAGCTGTTTATTACACGAAAACATCCGCGCCTTACGGCAAAAGTACGGCATTAATCAAGTGGAGTTCGCCCACGAAATGAATGTTACCAAGCAATGTGTATCCAACTGGGAAAATGACAATGTATTACCATCTATAGAAATGCTTATAAAAATAGCCGACTACTTCAAGGTGAGTACTGATTATCTGTTGGGACGCGCTTCAAGCAAAAGCATCGACTGCACAGGACTTACAGAAAATCAAGTAGCACATTTAATACTTATCGCAAAGGATTTTGAAGAACTAAACCGCAAATAAAATCAAGTGTTAACCAACAAAGCAAAAACCGCTGACGTAGGTCAGCGGTTTTGCTTTTATACGTTTTTAAAAAGCTCCAGGTTGGATTTTTTGATTATTTTGGTAAAAAGCTTGGGGGCAAAGCGTGGGAATGCACGGTACATAAAGCTCATAAAATGGGCATCTGTGCCAACAACTATTCTCTTTTTGCGTTTGCGTGCCTTATTCAAGATTTTGCTCGCCACCTTCGTTGGGTCTGCACTGAATGAGCCTATTATGCCCTTTTCCTTTTCGGTTACGTTATGCCCTTTCATTATGTTAGTTTTTACAAATCCGGGCATAGCACAAGAAACGCTTATATCTCGGCTTTCACAGGAAAGTGACTCGGTAAAGCGTTCGAGAGCTGCTTTAGATGCGGAATATGAGCCAACACCACCAAAGGGGCAAAGCGCTGAGGCACTTGAAACATTAATAACAACGCCTCCCTTTTCCATATGGGGCATTATGTATTTGCAAGAATAAACACAGGACATAAAATTAACGTCCACGGTTTTCTCAAAGCTTTCCAAGCTTGTGTTTTCAAAGCTTGCAAAGCGAGGCAAAATTCCTGCGCAGTTTACCAAAATAGCGGGGGACGTGTGGCTGTTTTCAAGAAAATTGTCAAATTTTTCCCAGCTGTGCTTAGCAGAAACGTCCATAACGCAGCACAAAAAATTCTTATGTCCAAGCTCTTCTCGAACCACATCCAATTTTCTTAAATCCCTTGCAATACCGTAAACGGTACAGCCGTATTTTTTGACAAGAATTGTTGAAATTTCCTTGCCAATCCCCGAGGATGCCCCTGTAACTATGGCTATTTTGTTTACACAATCAATTCTTTTCATACTAAGTCCTTTACAAAATCAGCACAGACCGATTTGCCCGTGCTGATTTTATTAATAGTTTATCAAATAGGTGTTCCTTTAAGACTTAACGGGTTATCTTTGTACACGTCCGCTTCCGCCGCCCTTAATAAGACCCTCAACCTCAGCAACTGAAACAAGGTTGTAGTCGCCGATAATTGTGTGCTTCAAGCAAGAAGCCGCAACTGCAAATTCAATTACATCCTGTGATGACTTATTCATTAAGCAAGCATAAATCAAGCCGCCACCAAAGGAGTCTCCACCGCCAACACGGTCAACAATATGTATGTTGTATGAGCGTGAGAAATAATACTCATTCTCTGCCTTGTCATAAAGCATAGCCGCCCAGATGTTATCATTTGCAGAAATACTTGTACGAAGGGTAATTGCAACCCTCTTACAGCCAAAACGGTCACTAAGCTGCTTTGCAACGCTCTTGTAGCCCTCGTGATTTACAACGCCCTTATCAACGTCTGTATTCTCCGCCTTGATTCCAAATACCTTTTCAGCATCCTCCTCATTTGCGATACAAACGTCAACATAGCTCATAAGCTCGCCCATTACCTTGCCGGCTTGCTCACTTGTCCAAAGATTCTTTCTGAAGTTAAGGTCACAGCTTGTTGTAATGCCCTTTGCACGGCAAGCCTTAAGCGCGTCCAAGCAAATTTCGGGAAGCTCACCGCCCAAAGCCGGTGTAATTCCTGTAAAGTGGAACCAGTTTGCACCGTCAAGGATTGTTTCCCAATCAAAGTCAGCTCTTTTTGCCATTGCGATAGCTGAATAGGCTCTGTCATAAATTACCTTGGAGGGACGCTGAGATGCGCCTGTTTCAAGATAGTAAATGCCAACCCTGTCGCCACCCCTTACAATATCATTTGTATTTACACCAAAACGGCGAAGGGAATTAACCGCTGCCTGACCGATTTCGTGCTTTGGAAGCTTAGTAACATAGGAAGCATCAATGCCATAGTTAGCCAAGGATACAGCCACGTTAGCCTCACCGCCGCCATAGGTTGCGCCGAATGTATCGGTCTGCACAAATCTTGTGTAACCGGCAGGATTTAATCTTAACATAATTTCGCCGAAGCATACTGTTTTCATATTTTTACCTCTTTTGCTAATATTTTTTACAATTCAATTATATATTATTACGCCCTCACAGTCAAGTGCTTTGAATGTATTTTTCGTAATAAAATAAGTATTGCTGTGCAATTCCCGCGCTCTTTCCAAGCAAATTCAAGTCAATACCGCTTGGAAAATATTTCTCCAAGGCACGCTTCATCCAAACATCAATTGGAAATGCCTCAGTTTTCTCAAAACCGAAAAGCAAGGCGCAGGATGCCACCTTTAAGCCAATGCCCTTTACCAAGCACAGCTCATCAACACATTTTTGAAAATCCGCCTCGCCCTTGATTTTTGAAAGGTCAATTCTCTTTTCCGAAATGGCTTGGCAGGCATCAATTATGTACTTTGCGCGGAAACCTGTTTTAAGCTCGAAAATTGCGCTCTCCCCTGCCTCCAAAAGCACATCATAGTTCGGAAAAGAATAGTAGGTTTTACCCAAAAAACAGACACGTGTCCCATATTTTTCACATAAAGCCGATATAATCTTCTTAATTCTGGGTATATTATTATTCTGAGAAATTATGAAGGAGCAAATCGCCTCCCAACCGTCCTGCCTTAAAATTCTGATGCCGCGTGAGCATTCAATCGCCTTATCCATATGCTCACTTTTCAAAGCTGCCGATATGGTAGAATCAATTAAGTCATAATCAACATCCAAGGATAGAAAGCAGCGCCAAATATTTTCATAATCCTCTTTGGATGAGTTATATATAATTATTTCGTTTTCACTATCCTGTCCAAAGACAACATATCTGCCAAAGGCAACTCCGCCGAACTCGTATTTATTGCCAAATACAGACACAGGGTCGAACCTAAAGCACTGCCCACAGTCAAAGGACTTGAAAATATTCAGCCTTGGAATGTTTTCGATTTTAACTCCCTCTACCCCGTTTTCCAGGGTGAAGGCTGTAATTTTTTCCATATTATACCCCCTATTTTTCGAAAACCTCTTGCAATAATTCTATTATATCTTTATAATTAAATTAAGTCAAGTATTTGATAAAACTTAGCCTTAAATAAAGGAGATTACCAAATGGAGCAAATTTATACAATTCCCATAAATGAAGCCTTTGAAAAGGGTATGGAGGGCGGAACGTGCGACTGTCCGCTTTGCAAGCTTTATGACAAGCTGGAGAAAAAAGAGGTTGAAATGGCACTTGGACCATCAATGATGGAGCCTGCAACAAGAATACAAACAAATGAAAAGGGCTTTTGCCCGGAGCATTTTGAAATGCTTGTTGCCCAAAATAACAGCCTTTCCTTGGCCTTAGTTTTGGAAAGCCATTTAATGACATTAAAGGACAAAATGGACGGTAACCTTTTAACCACCATTTTCGGTGGCAAGGCTAAAAACCATTTAAAAACCTCTAAGGGTATTTGCGGCACCTGCTTTATTTGTGAAAGGCTTGAGCCTAATTTTAAAAGAATGATTGAAAACACTGTGCTTTTGTATGCATACGACCCGGAATTCAAGGCTAAGCTAAGGGCGCAGAAATACTTTTGCTTACCCCATTACCACCAGCTTATAGAGTATGCGAAGAACAAACTGGACAAGCAGAAGTACAACGATTTCTTCAAGGATATGTCCGAGGTTCAGAACAAGTATTTTGAAAAAATAATCAAGGACGTGTCCTGGTATTGCAAAAAATTTGACTATCGCTACGACAGTGAGCCCTGGTATGATTCCAAGGATGCAGTTGAACGTGCAATCCGTTTCCTTTCAAGCGGAGTTGCACCGGAGAAAAAATAAGTAACACCTCATCCGTCAGGCTCACGCCTGCCACCTTCTCCCACTTGAGAAGGCTATAGGAACGCAGTTGAACGTGCAATCCGTTTCCTTTCAAGCGGAGTTGCACCGGAGAAAAAATAAGTAGCACCTCATCCGTCAGGCTCACGCCTGCCACCTTATCCCACCGGAGAAGGCTATAGGAACGCAGTTGAACGCGCAATTCGTTTCCTTTCAAGCGGATTTGCTCCAAAGAAAAGCAACTCAACTCCGTATTTATCAGCCTTGCTCTGCCGTTATCGTGTGAAATGCCGAAGCACCAACCCAACAAACAATTCCGCATTGTGAAGCTATAAGGCATAGTTTCTTACAAATTGGTGCTCAGTATTTTGATTTTGGATTTGAAAAACGACCTATCGTTTGATAGGTCGTTTTTTGTTTTATTTATTCTACTACCTCTGTAAGAATATCTGCTACTGTTTCTGTATTTCTGTCAAAATCGCTATCCCGCGCTACTCTTTGTCCCTCAGTCCAAGTTACCTCGTATGTAATTGAGGACTCAATCAAGAAGTCAAGTGCATTTCCGTCCAAATGGAGCTGAGCAAGCTCTGCCTTAGTTGGACCCCAGAGCAAGAATGAGGATGTGCTTGTGTCATCCTTATACGGATAGAAGGAATAGTAGTCTATTACTGTGTACACAATTGTTGCGGAATATGTCTTTGTTCCATCCTCTGCAACTGTAACAGTCAAATCATCCAAGTCTGTATCTGTGTAATAGAAGCCGTCAATAAAGCTTAAGTACCAGTCACGGTTGGAGCTCCAAAGGCTATTAGAGCTTGTAAGCTGATTTTCTGTTTCTGTTGTTTGGTCAATGTTAACTGTTTCGCCTTCGATTGCCAAAATTTCAGCAGCTCTTAAAATGTTATTAATTGATGTTTGCCAGCTGCCCTTAGCCACATTGTTTTCAGTAATAAGCGAAGCAACGTCAAGATCACGGAAGTGAGTTGCATCTCCGCCAAGCTCAAGGTAATAGTTAAGAAGCTCATTTGCGTTTGGAACTGTACCTGCCCAAGAGCCGATGCTACCAATAGATGCTACTGTGTTTTCGTCACGTGCTGAATCGGCGGTTGCTTCCTCCGTTTTATATGCATTTGAAGAGTTTGCAATCAAATCAAGCCTTTCCTGGCTAGGCTTAGTACCCTCAACGGTTGAATATGTAATATCTCCAAAGGTTGCGCTATTTTTTACTGTATCGTGGTCGGAATCACCGTCTACAAGCATTGCGTATGAAATAGGCAACGGAACCTCACGGCAGCTATCGTCAGAAATATATACTGTTTTTTCACCGTCATAAATGTATATGCAAAGGTAAAAATATGTTGCGTGGTCATCATATTCAATGCCTGTCAGCTTTGCGTTTACTGTTTTATATCCATTTTGTGCAAGCTTAATTTTCTTAACACTATATGAACCGCTTCCGTCAGCAGCCTCCTTGCTTGCCACAGGCTCACCTGTTTCGGAAACAAGCGGAGCAGCACCGCTTTCAACGTGGCTTTCAAATGCGCCTACAACTCCATATTGAAGCTTATCAGCGCCCATTACGCTTTGGTATTCCTGCAACGCATCAATATTCACTGTATATCCGCAGGTAATATCAACCGTAGAGCCTTCAACATAAGCAGATGCAGAATAACCAACAAATATAAATATAGGGTTGGCAATAACGCCCTCCTTAGAATCACAATTGTCACATTCGTAATACTTAACGCCTGTTAATGTGTAATCTGTATAAACAATACTTGTTGGCGCGCCGTTTACAACGTCATATGTATGCTTTGCTTTAATTATATCTGTGTGAGTAGCATTGCAATAAAGACAGGTGTGTCTCATTAAGCCATCTGTTGTACAGGTTGCCGCTGTTATAATATTTGTTTCATTTTGGTGAGTTACCTCAACAGCTTCAGTAAGTCCTGTTTTCCCACAAACGGAGCAATCAAACTGAACCTCACCCTCAAAGAAGCAGGTCGGCACGCGAACCTCAACCAAATTTGTATATGTGTGTGAAGCAGGGATAGTAACGTTTTCCACCACATCACTACATAAGCTACACTTATTTGTACCAACGCCGTTTTCTGTACAGGTAGCAGGAGTTACAACAGTTAAATGATATGCGTGAACAGGATCGGTTGTTTCAGTATATGTATCACCGCATAATGTACAGGTGTGTTTGATTTTACCGCCGCTTGTACAAGAAGCAGAGATAACAACCTCAGAATGATATGTGTGCTTTGCAGGTATTTCAACAACTTCCTTGGTTCCGCAAGCAGAACAGGTGTAAGTCATTTCGCCAACGCCCACAGTTGCATCGTTTGCATCAGGACAGCTTGGCGCCTTTGTTATTTCAGCTGTTTCAAAGGTGTGTGTTGTACAGCTTTCCGCTCCAACACAAATAGCAAGAGCGCAAAGCAAGGACATTACAGCAAAAAATGTCAGTAAAATCTTCTTCATTTTATATCTCCTTTTCAAGTGCCTTTAATATGCGTCATATGAATTAAAATATATTATAGTATTTTTGTTCTTATTTGTCAATGCCTTTTACAAAAATTTTACCACTATTTATAATGTTTTTTCTTAGCCAAAAATCCCCCTTGCTTTTTTATCGCAAAGGGGATTTGTTTTTTAGTTAAATGCTGAAATTTGGTCAACTGTCTGACCTTGAGTCCAAGTTACGTTTGCATAGGTTATCTCACCGTAGGTCAAGAACTCCCTTGCCAAGCCTGCCTTATGAAGCTCGTGTAGCTCGTGTGGGGAAACAATTTGCTTGAATTTATATGTATCGTTTGTGTCCCAGTTATAAAAGTCTGTTACGATGTATGTAATTGTGGCTGAATATGTCTTTGTTCCGTCCTCAGCTACGGTTACGGTTAGATTTTCAATGTCAACGTCATCAAAGTATGAGCCCAATGCATACTGCCAGTTTTGTGTGGCAAGCTGATTTTGGTAAGGATGTCCCTCTGTAAGCTGATTGATAGTAAACACTTCACCCTCTCTTGCAAGAGCCTCAGCCGCCCTTAATGCGTTATTAATTGCAGTGTTTCTGCAAGCAAGTGCGCCGCTGTCATCCTTTAAAAAGCCTGCAACATCCATATTATAGTTTTTGCCTGTATTGCCCAAATAATGGCTCATAAGTGCAGACGCCGCGGGCATATCAATAAGGCTACCGCCTGCCGCAATAAGCTTTGCCTTGCCTAAAACTCCAAAATTGAACCAGCCGCTGCCTTGAAGCTCACTTTTGCTCATATAGCTACCAATATTGTAGTCGGCATTGGAATTGTTTTGCTGTCTTATTCTATCCCACGCAGGCTCAGTTACACCGTCTGTTGAATAGGTAATTCCACCGATAGTAACCTCAAGAGGTCCTCTTGCCTTTTTGTAGGAAACAAGCTCGGGCTTTTCTACGGATGCACCGTCAGTTACATATTTAACTCCTGCATTCTCTATAATGTACAAGCTGAATGCAAGCTCCTTTTCATAAAAGGAAACGTCCAAGCCTGTAATAAGCACGGATATAATTGCAGAATTCTCCTTGCTCATATCCACTGCGTATATTTTTTTCGCATTTGCGCCTGTTGGCTTGCCGTTAGAGTCAAGGGGTATTCCGTTCTCCATATTGTCCTTATAGCCAAGCACTATACCGTATTTAAGGCGCTTGCCTGTCTTTTCCTCATAATTCTTAAGGGCATCACGGTCTATCTTATATTCAACACACATATTTCCCGCATTTTCATCCACCGCGTGTCCAAGCATGGTAAATATAGGCGCTTCTCCGTTTGCACCGGGCTTTGCAAAGTCAGAATAAATCTCATCAGCACTAACACAAATAGCAAACAAGCATGCTGTCATAGCTAAAATTGTCAAAAAGACAATTACTCTCTTTTTCATAAATTAATCTCCAAAAATATCAATACACAGATATTTTACCATATAATGCTTATTTTGTCAACACAATTTAAACAATTAAAGTACAACTTAAAGAAAAGCGGTAATCAGCTTTAATCCGATTACCGCTTATTTTATTAAATTCCAAGGTCAGCAACTGTCTGTCCCTCTGTCCAGGTTACGTTGTAAGTAATTTCGCCGTAGGTTAAGAACTCTCTTGCCTGCCCAGCCTTATGAAGCTGATACAAATCAGCCGGAGACGGTCCTATCTTAGCAAATGCATTGCCATCATTCTGATCCCAGTTGTAAAAATCAATAACCATATACTTAATAGTTCCGGAATATGTCTTGGTTCCGTCAGCCGCCACCGTTACCGTAAGATTTGACATATCAACATCAGTAAAGTACGATCCCAAGGAATACTTCCAGTCATCTGCAAGGTTATGGTAAATGTTTTCGATTTTTTGATTTACCGTTAGGGTTTCACCCTCTCTTGCAAGTGCTTCTGCTGCTCTGAGCATATTGTTAATATCAGTATTTCTGTTGTTCTTGGCAACATCGTATTTTAAAAACGTAGCTACATCAAGATTGTATTGAGTACCAGTGTTATCAAGGAAATGACTTAGGAACTTAGCCGCATTTGTATAGCCAAGCCACTTTCCGCCCGTAACAACTGTATTCGCCTTTCTTTTTGCAGTGCTTAGCTGACTGCTTGTGTACGAGCTTCCTGTATTATATGCAGCCTCCGATTGAGCCATTTGCTTTAATCTGTCAGCGGAAAGAGTTGTTTCGTCCTCTGTTGAGTAGGACATGCTGCCTATTGTTGTTTCAATAGGTCCGCGTACCTCGGCGTAAGAAACGGGGTCGGGCATTGATGTACAGGTATCGGCAGTTAGATATTTTACCTCCTTGCCGTCAAAAATGTACAAGCAAATGTAAAACTCCTCCTCGTACTCCTCTTTTGCAATATTGATAAGCCTTAAATATACGTTTGGCTGCGCCAAGGTTCTTATTGAGTGTAAATAAATCCTCTTTCCCGTTGAGCTTACATCAACCGGCTTTGCCGTTGTCGGGTCAAGGGGCGAACCACCGTTTAGGTAGCCCACGTATGCACCAACCAAGCCAAAGTCAAGTGTTACACCGTTTGTTTCCTCATATTCGGTCAAGGCATCAATATCAACTGTGTAATTTACACAGAAGCTGCTGCCAACCTCGTAAATAGAATAACCATAGAAGGTGAATATGGGGTTAACTGTCACAGCAGAGCCGTCATTTGACAAGCAGCCCTCATTTTGACACGCCTTTGTTTTAATTCCGCTTTGCGCAAAGTCAGCATAAACTATTGATTCTCCGCCCTCGAAATTATGAACAGGGGAAGCTACTGCATATAGATGCAAGCATCTTTCGCACTTATCAACACAAGGGTTGTAGCCAACCAAGGTATGGCTTGGATAGAACGCCTCACACTTACTGTAATTATAAACGAAATGATATCCGCTTGGCTCCTCTGCTACGTCATATTCGTTTGACGGAACAAGAGTTGCATTGTAAAGCTTAGATGCGTTGTTCACATTGGCGGTATCCTCCTTAAGAAGGGTGCGGAATGCTTGCGCCTCTGCAAAAGAGCCTGTGAAGATAAATGTGATGTTAGTTGAAGAATCATTAACATTTGTATAGCCGAGAAGATGTGTGCCAACGCTTGTCAATGATGCAGGAATATAAACTCTCTTAAGCGCCTTCAAGGTAAGGTTACCCGCACCAAGATGTGTAAGGCTATCACCAAGGCGCACCTCAGCAAGTGCTGTACAGCCGCCAAAGTTGTTATCCGCTATTGATGTTAGTGTATTTGGCAAGGAAATGCTTGTCAAGGAGCTACAGTTTCTAAAGTTATTGCCACCTGTAATAGTTGTAAGTCCCTCTCCAAAGGTAATGCTTGTTATGGCATTACAGTAGGAGAACACGTCATATGTAAAGGTAGTAACTCCTTTTGGAACATAGATGCTTGTAAGAGCCTTACAATTGTTAAATGTGCCTTGCCAGGTTCCGCTTATTTGTGAATTTTCAGAAATAGAAACCGTTGCAAGCACACTGCATCCGTTAAATGCGTGGTAACCAAGATATGTAACTGTATCGGGAATATTGATTTTTGTCAAGCCCGAGCAGTTTGTAAATGCATAATTGTAAACTGTTTCTATACCGTTTGGCAAAACAATTTCTGTCAAAAGCTTACAGTTGTTAAAGCAATCCTGCCCGATGTAAGTAAGACCGGATGGCAAAGCCCCGCCCAATGTGGTCAAGGCTTGACAGTTACGGAACGTATTTTCCTCAATCCTTGTAACACCTCTTGGAACAATAAAGCCTGTTAAGGATGAACAGCCTGTGAATGTACCCTTCAAGGTGCCCTCGATTTTTGAATTTTCACTGATAGTAACCGTTGTCAAGGCTGAACAGTTGTTAAACGCATAGGGACCAAGAGTAGTAACAGTGTCAGGAATGTTAACCGATACAAGAGAGGTACAGCCTGCAAAGGCATAGCCTGTAAGTGTAACCAAGCCCTCAGGGAAGGTAACCTCTATCAGCGCCTTACAGTTATTGAATGCATCCTGTCCAACAGAGACAAGGCCTGCAGGCAAGGTGCCAACGGAAGTAAGAACGGTACAGTTCCTGAATGCGTCCTGACCGATTGATGTAACCGAGTTTGGAATACCGCCCTCAATTGTTGTAAAGCTTGAGCAGCCCTTAAATGCGTTTCTACCGATAGAAGAAATACCGTTTGGAAGCTTTACCGTCACAAGTCCGCTACAGCTTTGGAACACGCCCGTCAATGTGCTGTCCGTAAGTCCGCCCTCCTCAAAGATGACGGTTGTTAATGCATAGCAATTATTAAACACATATTCGTCAACAAAGGTTATGGTATTTGGAAATGTCATTTCCGCAAGAATACTGCAAAAGCCAAAGGCTTCTCTGCCAATGCTTGCTATATTTCCTGACATCTCAACACTTTCAAGCAAGCTACAGCCGTAAAAGGCTTGATTACCTATACTTGTAACCGAGTCGGGAATAACTATACTTGCAAGAGATGTACAGCTCTTGAACAAATTAGCGTTTATCACAGTAAGCTTTGACGGTAATGTAATGCTTACAAGGGATGAGCAGCCGCTGAAGCAGTTTGAGCCCATAGATGTAATGTTATCTGACAGGGTAACGCTTGTAAGAGATGAGCAGCCATTAAAAACATAGCCTGCCATTGATGTAACATTTTCGCCCATAGTAACGGTTGTAAGCGATGAACAACCGTGGAAGCAGTCCTGCGGAACAAGTGTTAAGCTTGCAGGCAAATGCGCCTCCAAAAGAGCTGAGCAGTATTGGAAGGTCTTTTGACCGATTGATGTAATTCCGTCATGGAATGTAATACTAACAAGGCTCTTGCAGTTATAGAAGGAATACTGACCAAGAGATGTCATGCTGCTCGGAATAGTAATTGTTTCTATGCCGGAGGCTTGGAAGGAGTTATTAGACAGGCTTGTCAAAGCAGGACCAAGAGTAACGTCCTTTAATGCAGGGCAGTTAGCAAAGGTGGATCCGCCCATGCTCTTCAAGCCTGTACATTTTGACATATCAACAGTTACGAGGGAATCCATTCCATTCAAAAAGTCGCCCTTTGTGAAGGTAACAAGGGTTGATGGAAATATAACCTCAATAGCGTTATCACAGGTATTGAAGTTAATATTTATTCTGTCATCATGATGGATAATTGTAATTCCCTCGGGAATTTCATATCTGATAACACTTGCGTGGCTATATGTATAGCCTGTTTCATCATTTAAAATCGATGGGTCGAAGTGCTGAAACCTCTCACCCCTCTTGCCCCCATCCTTATTGTAGTTAAGGGCATATGCGCTTGGATAGGTAGAGTATGTACCGTCACCGTTATCAAGCACCATTCTTTGCTCTAAGGAAAGCTTTGGGGAGTAGTCATAGCCGTCAATAATATTTACCGTGCCGTAACCGTTATCGGTGGAGGAGTATATTCCGTTATCCCCCAAGGTTTCTTCAGCATTTATGGTAAAGGCAAGCAGCACTCCCGCCAAAAGCATCAAGGATAAAATCAAACCCAGCTTTTTCATATTGTTTTACCTCCAGTTGTATAAACTTGTTTATTATATAATATCATACAAACGTTTTTTTGTCAATATCAACCAAATTATTAGCTTTTCTTTAACGTAACAAACAGGACTATCATTACCGCCATTACCCCTATGGACAGTATAATTGCCACCGGGTTGATTTTCACCTTCGTTTTTTCTTCATTGCCCTGTGACTTAATCAGTCCGATTTTTCGCAGTGCGGTTATACAAGGCTTATATATCAGCATTGTGAGTGCGGAGTTAAGACCGCATTTAATTACGTTAAATGGCAACATAATCGGCAAAAGCATACCTTCTACCACTTCTCTTGGCACGCCCATATAAAGAGGGGTTATCAGATAATTCCACAAAAGCATAAGCGCAACCGTTAAAGCAGAGGACAAGGTCAAGCCAACAGCCGCACCGCCAATGCTCCTTATTTTTCCGTACACCAAAGAGGCTACGCAGGCAAAGCTTGCGCTTGACAGCACATTCATTGCAAAGCCGATAATCCCTGTTGTGCTGATAGTGATAAGCTCTAAAAATGCAACAACTACGGAAATAACAAGGGCAGGCACACAGCCCAAGGACAAGCCTGCAATTACTATAATCGCATCCTTTGGGTCGTACCTTAAAAAGTCCGTAAAGGAAATAGGTATAAAATGTCCTACCAATGTAAATACGTACGCAAGGGCTGAAAACATACCAATCAGCGTTATTTTTCTCGTTTTATTCATAAGCTACCTCTTTTTTAGAAACAAAAATCCACCCAAATCATCGGGTGGACAGAAAAGGCCGCACCACGTGTCGATAAAACACGTGTTTTCATCCTCTCCCATCCAGACTATAACTGTCGGTCTTGGAGTTACACCAAGTCAATGCCGTAGCACTCGCGGACTTTACCGCCGATAAGGAATTTCACCTTCCCCGAAGATTTACTAAATTATATTCATTTTTTACTATTTTAGCACCATGCACCCAATTAGTCAAGTATTTTGTTTACAAAACCGATTTTATGTGCTAAAATTAAATCAAACAACTTTTTTGTGAGGTTTTTATGAAGAAAAAGCATATTTGTATATTACACACGGGTGGCACTATCGGTATGATTCGCAGTGAGCACGGATATTTGCCAAAGGCAGGATACCTTCAAACCGTCCTTTCTTCTATTTCCGATTTACAGGCTGACAGTATGCCAAGCTATGACTTTTATGAAATGAACCCTTTGCTTGACTCCTCGGATATGGCGGTTAATGATTGGAATAAAATCGGTGAAGAGATAGCCAACAGATACGATAAGTATGACGGCTTTGTTGTTTTGCACGGTACTGACACCATGGCATATACCGCCGCCGCTCTTTCATTTATGCTGAAAAATCTGAATAAGCCTGTAATTTTAACAGGCTCACAAATTCCCCTTTGTGAGGTGAGAAGTGACGGGCAGGACAACCTTGTAACCTCCTTAATTATCGCAGGGGACAACCGTGTACGTGAGGTTTGCCTTTACTTTGGAGGACGCCTTTTGCGCGGAAACAGGGCCACAAAAATGTCTGCTGACGGGCTTTTGGCTTTTGACTCCCCCAACTGCCCACGCCTTGCCGAGGCAGGAATCAGCATAAGATATTTGCCGGTGCCACCGCCTCCTGCGGTTGATGAAAATGCTCCCCTTGTCCTTTGTAAATTTGAGGATGTACCTATCGGCGTTTTAAAGGTCTTTCCCGGTATCAGCTTCCCTATTTTTGACAAGCTGATGACAGAGAAGCTGCGCGGTATTGTCCTTGAAACCTTTGGCGCAGGCAACATCCCCGGTGAGGGGGATAGCTTACTCCCAATTATCAGGAAGGCGTTTAATGCAGGCAGCGTTGTGGCGGTTTGCTCCCAGTGTCCCCAAGGCACTGTTTCACTTGGCACATATGCAACAAGCTCCCCCTTAAAGGAAGCAGGCGCTGTCAGCGGATACGATATGACAACGGAGGCTTCCGTTGCCAAGCTGTATTACCTCTTTAGCCAAAATCTAAGCAAGGAAGAAATAAAGCAAAAAATGGAAGAAAACTTGCGCGGAGAGCTCACCAAATAAAACAGCCTCACGTCAAGCTTTCATACTCCTTCCACCGTCACAGACGGTCCCCCTCCCTCAAC
>SVRE01000087.1 GCA_015065005.1 Oscillospiraceae bacterium | reverse complement strand
ATCGCACAGCATTGTGTCACCTAATACGTTTTTAGAAAATATGGTGCTACCCGCACCCATAAATGTTAACTTCATAAAAATTCCCCTTTCATCATATGCAAATCGCCTTCATATCGTGCTTATGATATTATATTATAAACCATACCCCTAGGTAAATGTCAATAGATTTTTTAAATTTTCTCAAATACTGTCTGAATTGCATATTATGATTATGCCACAAGGGCTGTCGCAGTTTAATATCTACAGTTCAAGAATAAGGGTTTTGCGATAGCAAAATCAGGTTCGCGTAGTCCTCGCAAGTGTGGGGGATCTGTTTATTAAAAGTGAAAGCCCTGTCGGTTAATACGGTAGGGCTTTTTGTTCATTATAGTAATCTGTAAGCATTTGCGGTCCAGCAGTACGCCTTGCATTTCAAGGAGTCACCTGTTAAGGGATCGTGATTTTCGGAAAAGCCTGATTTTTCTATTGCTTTTTTGTAGCCGCATGCGATTTTATCGCTCATTTCTGTTTCACCCATATTTCTTAAGGCTAAGGTGAATATAATCTGGTCAGGTCCCCAGGCAGGCCCTCTCCAATAGCCGTTTTGCGTATAGAAGGGGCTATGTATAGATTCGCTTGCAAGTCCGTATGGGCATAAGAAATCATTTTCAAGCTTACTTAGTATGTACTCCCTTATATCAGCGGGAAGCTTATTTTCTAACACAATCATTCTAAGTGGCATTAAGCTTTGAGGCCTGTATATTTCCTCAGTCATACCGTTACGTATGAAAATTTCTCCGTCCCAAAAATGTGTTACGCACTTTTCCAAAAGCTCATTTGACAGCATTTTATATATTCTTATATCATTACACAAATTAAGCTTTTCTGCCATTTGCGACAAGACCTCACATTGAACCGACAAATAGGCAATTAAATCGGGAGACTGAATGATCTCCGTATTATCAAAGCAGGTTGCGTTATCGTTGCCTGAGTCATTTCCGTGATAATAGCAAGGGGTATTTCCGCGATAGTTGAGCCACCAATCCGTGTTCTTTTTCATAAAGTAGTAAAGCTCATCCAAAACCTCAATATCCTCATATCTTTTGTTGCGTTTTACAAGCTGCTTATAAATCCAGCCCTGGATAGGAGGCTTTACAAATGCCCATTCCATATTTACGGTAGTAACGGTATCGGGTGTTCTGCCGTGGTTATCCATAAATCTGTACGGGTAAATAAACTGATTATATGAAAGCTCAAAATCCTTGTCTGCCAAATCAAGGGCGTTGAAGGTATTGTCCCAGGACCAAAGCTTACACATACCGGACTTGCTCATTACAATTGCGTCTCTGTCGTAATTACCTTCACCGGATATGATATTGCTCCACAAAACATATGCGCAGGCTTTATCAACCTCGTTTTGACACTTCATTTTCGCTTCCCAAGCAAGAAATTCATTCTTTTTAAGCTCCGAATACTCATCATATGTTAAATCGGTATAAACAGAATTCTCACTTGTGCTGAGGCGAAGGGTAAACTCGTATTCTCCATTTTCATCCGGTAAAACAGTGATTTTTATGTAATCCTTGTATATTCTTCTTTCACTGTCCTTTGTGTCAAGAGATACGGTACCCTTGTGAATTTTGAAGGTATGGAATGTATTGGTAAAGCAATCGCAAAGCTTTAAAAGGTTCTTCCCCTCATAGATGTAGTTTGCATTATACACGCCCTTCATATAAATGTAGCTAAAGCAGGGTGAGCTTCCTTTTCCGGAAAAGCAAACCCCATCCTTGCCAAACAGGCACATTTTGTGTGTTTCATCGTTTGCGGTTATCGAAAGCTCCCATGGCAAAAAGTTTTCGGTTATTGAAGTGGAATACCCCATCTCCATAAGTGGCACCATACCACCGTTATGAAGGGAATGTAAAATTAAATTTTCATTAACCCTTGCAACAGAAATCAAAGAATTTCTTGCGCTGAAATGAAATTTATCAAGGCTTAACATATTTGTTCTCCAATCTGTTCTTTATTATGAATTCATTTTACCACATAATCGAACAAAATTCAATTAAATAACCACGAATTTCAAAAAAGCGCTATTTTCGATGTCATTTTTCGCTGTGATTTTACAATCCTGCTACCCAGAACCTTGTTACTACGTAATGTATTCCGAATTAAAGATTTTAATTGTTTGAATTGACATGCATTTCATATAATGGTATAATCAAAATATAAACTTTATCGTTGGGAGATAAAATATGATTAAGCTTTTTGCAAATAAAATTGAGTTGACTGTAAATACAAGGGCGGGTGTTATATCCTCCTTGATAATAGACGGCAAGGAAAGGTGTGACGGTATCTGCCCTGTTTTTAACGCACGATTCCGCGACCTTACAGGTGAATGCCTAACTATTGATGCCACAGGCGCAAGAAATGCTTGCGTAAACGGTAACGCCCTTATCTATACAGGCTTTGACGTGCCCTTTTCTTACCTTTCTGTCAAAATTACGGTAAGCACGGGTGAGGGGATTTTTTGGCAGGTGGCTGTTGACAATGTGCCGCCTGAGTATGCCCTTGAATATATTGAAATACCGAAAATATGTTTGCCTCGCCTTGTGGAGAACAACCCAAATGGTGGCAAAATTCTTTTCCCATACGATGAGGGAATAATGGTTACAAACGAAAATCTTTTGCCTCGATACGAGCCGGAATTTCCTATGTCGGGCGCTTATTTTATCTTTCCCAACAAGCTATGCTCACAGTTTATGGCTTATCTTTTTGATGATGTGGGACTTTATATGGGCGCACATGACCCCAAAAGAAGCTTTAAGGGTGTGGATTTTTACAGCCACGGCGAGGGTGTTGCCCTGCAAATGCGCCTTTACTCCGGTGGGGACTTTGGAAAAAGCTTTAAAACCGACTACCCCATTGTGTGGCAGGTATTTAACGGGGATTGGCGCGCTGCTGCGGAAATTTACCGCGCTTGGTTTGAATGTAATTTG
Source organism: Oscillospiraceae bacterium (assembly GCA_015065005.1). GTDB lineage: Bacteria > Bacillota > Clostridia > Oscillospirales > CAG-272 > RGIG2000. Next base: position 1,451 of record SVRE01000087.1, on the reverse strand, counting down.
CCACCAAGGATTGTGAAGGTAAGGGAAAATAACGCCTTGCCCAATTGGTACAGGGAAAGCCCTTTGGTTGTGACCTACCCTGTACGCGGAAAGCACGATATGGACAAAATGGAGCCTAATGAACTGTTCCCTTATACTAATGCCTTGCCTATCCTTGAAAGGATAAAAAACGACACAGGGTGCCGCATTATGGCACTTTTGATGCATTGGGAGGGTACTGCCCCCTGGGCGCCGCCTTATGTTTGGCCACCCTATGGCGGTGTGGAGCTATTTAACGAGTTCAGAGATGCGCTGCATAAAAACGGTGACCTTTTGGGTGTTTATTGCTCCGGCTTTGGCTATACAAAGCAAAGCACCTTGATTGAAAGCTACAACTGTGAAAAGAAAATCGAGGAGGAGGATGTGCTAAGGGGCGTGTGCCACTCACCAAAGAACAAGCCCGAGCTTGGCATTACCTGTTGCCCATATCAGCGTTATGGCTATGATATTTGCCCGGCCTCAAAGCGCGGACGCGAAATTCTTGACGAGGCATACTCACCTCTTTTCAAAAGCGGAATTGACTATGCACAGATTCTTGACCAAAACCACGGTGGCGGACAGTATATGTGCTTTGGCAGGGACCATGGACATCCGCCTATGCCCGGTGAGTGGATGACCTCTAACATGCAAAGCTTACTCACGGAGTGGAATAAATCTGCCCCCAATATGCTCTTTGGCTGTGAGAGTGCCGCCTCGGAGCCCTTTATCGGCAATCTTTTGATGAGTGACAACCGCTTTGAGCTAAACTACCCATTCGGAAAGCCTGTGCCCGTTTATGCCTTTATTTACCACGAGTACATAAGGAACTTTATGGGTAACCAGTGTGGCTGTCCATTTGAGCCAAAATACGACACGCTTCGCTACCGCCTTGCCTACTCCTTCTCCATTGGAGATATTATGACACTTATTTTAGCACCAAATGGGGATTTGATGACCCACTGGGGCACACACGATTTTGAAAGTGCGCCAAATATGGAAAAAGCGCTTTTGTTCATTAAGAATATGAGAGAATTTTATAACAGCGGTGCAAAGGAATATCTCTGCTACGGCAGAATGAGCACTGCCCCCGATATAAATTGTGAGGAAATTAAAATTCCTCTGTTCAGAGGACAGGAATATTCAACCCTTCCCCGCCTGCTCTCCTCCGTATGGGAAGCGAGGGACGGAAAAACCGCTTATATTGTGGTTAATCCCGAGGAAAAGCCTGTTTCCTTTAAGATTGGAAATGACAGCTACATTGCAAAGCCACTTGATGCGATACTGATTGTAAAATAAATGACAAAAAAGCCCTCTCCATTTGAAGTGAACCCAAAAGTTTAGACAAAAATTAAATATTAAATTGATTGCGAATGAGTTCTGTATTGCACAGGGCTCATTCCTTTTAATTTCATTGAAATTCTTTCATTGTTGTA
>SVRE01000025.1:10786-27987 GCA_015065005.1 Oscillospiraceae bacterium | reverse complement strand
AATTCACTTGCTGATATCAATATCAAAATATCGGCTGAAGAAGCTAAGCTTGAAAGAACATTAAAGAAAAGTGATGTTGAGGGCTACATAATAGATGCTCTAAATTCAGATGCAAAAACACTAATTGAAATCTTGGTAGAAAGGGTAACGCTCTACGAGGATAAAATAGAAATCAGCTTTAGATACTCTAAAAACACAAATCCCGATGAAACCTTAACAGAGGTTCATCGGGACTTTCTTTTATGTGGCACTAAAATGAAAATAACCCAAAGATGCTTTACTGCTATCTTTGAGTTAAATAAATGATTATCACCTATAAAAAGTAAAACCAGTCGAAATGTTCGACTGGTAATACTATGGTGACCCGTACGGGAATCGAACCCATGTTACAGCCGTGAAAGGGCCGTGTCTTAACCGCTTGACCAACGGGCCGTTTATGGTGGCGGAAATGGGATTTGAACCTATGACCTGCCGGGTATGAACCGGATGCTCTAGCCTCTGAGCTATTCCGCCATTTCTGCTCAACTGCTTAATGCTTGACTATTATATCACAAGCATTATTGGTTGTCAAGTCTTTTTTTCATTTTTTTGAAATTTTTTCGTTTGTGTAAATAGAGGTGGCATTTTCATGAGAAAATGACGGAGGAATTGTAAAAACAAAAAAATCAGAGCTATACAATCCCTCAGTCAGCTTTGCTGACAGCTCCCATTACACAAGGGAGCCTTTGACACGGGAAAATTCCGCGCTGGCTTTTTGTTTCTTTCCTGTTTGTCGGTAATAGCCTCTTTTGAACTAACGCGACTATGGCGTGGCTTTCGTTATACAAAAATACGGCGGGAGCAAGCCCCCGCCCTACAAGAATATTTACCTTTGTACAAGCAAAATATCTTTCGCATAAGCGAATACTACGTTGCAACGCAACATATCACTTGCCACAAGTGACAAATACCACCGCAATAAAGCTTGCCCTTGTCGCTTATGACCCACGCTGCATTTTATCATTTTGTAAGCTTTGAATATGTTTTGGAAAGGAATTTTTCCTCGAAAACTATAAAGCGCTCGTGCTCGCCTTGACCGATTATGCCAGCCTCGTCATAGGCTTCGACCTTGAACACTACCCTTCTTCCGTCAACCTCTATAACCTCAGCGGTGGCGGTAACCTCCATACCAACAGGGGTGGCGCTTAAGTGCTTTACATTCATTAAAGTACCGACACTGGTTGAGCCATTTTCCAATTCTGCGCCTATACATTTATATGCTGCCTCTTCCATCAAAGCAATCATTTTAGGGGTTGCCAGAACCGCAAGTGTACCGCTGCCAACTTCTTTTGCGGTATCCTTTTCCTCAACCTTTATTTTTACGGTATATTTCAAGCCTGCTTCTAACATTATATTTCTCCTTTTTGTTCAAATTATCGACACGTGTTACGTATTTTTGAAAATTAAACCTTATATTTGCGCATTTTTTGCCACAGGAACACAAGTGCCTGTACAGGAACGCCGACAATGTAAACCATCCACAAATTAACCTGATATGTAACAAGCATATGCAAATACATACCCGTTATAACTGTCCATATGCTAATTGAGGTAAGAACAAATTTTACTATCCAATTAAACACATTCCTGCACAAATACTGCAAAAACAGGAATGAAACAGGAATAGCCCATATAAATACTATCCAGTACCCACCCTTTGCAGCAAGCTGAGAGTACACAAACAAGACCGTTGCAAAAAGCCAAACCACAGAGGCTGTAAGTATTCCCAGCCAAATTCTGTATTTCCTTGCATTATTCTCTGCCTGGGCATCTATTTCCTCAACTTGACAATTTTCATCCACCAAATCATTCATTGTAATGCCGTAAAAATCGCAAAGCTCATAAAGCATATTTATATCTGGTAAGGTCTCCCCATGCTCCCAACGGGAGACAGCCTTATCGGAATAGTTCAGCTTTTCCGCAAGCTCAACCTGGGTTAAGCCTTTATTTTTGCGAAGCATTGTCAAATTTTTTGCTACTATTGATTTAACGTCCTTCATAACTGCCCTCCATTCACTCTAACTATGATTATATACCCATTTTCCCCAAAAATCAAGAGTTTTTGGCACATTCCACAATTTGTGGAGTGCCAATTCCACAATTTTGCAAGGTGTGGAAAAATATTCGAGAGTGCTATATAACAAGATGTCCTTTACATTTCGCTCCACTTTTGGTAAAATCTAACCGTAACGAGGCTCTTATGCTGACGTAAGGCGAGCTGTTTGGTTTTGTTTTTTACGAAGCTATGAGTTTTGGCAAATACTCTTAGTCCAGGTGCATACATCAGTGTAGCTTTTACACTAAGAGTAAATCTATTTGTTTTCCAAGGGGTTTAAAAATGAGCAACAAGATTATTCCGATTTTTTATGCTTGTGATGATGCATTTGTAAAGTACACTATTGTATCCTTAAAATCTATGATTGCAAACGCATCTACAAAATATCAATACAAAATCTATATTTTGAACACTAATATTGGTCAAGATATGAAGGATAGACTGTCAGCGCTTCAAAACGAAAATTTCGAGGTTATCTTTACTGACGTCAGCGATTACTTAAAGTCTGTTACCAAGGATTTGCCTATCCGACACTATTATTCGAAGACAACCTATTACAGATTCTTTATTGCAGAGATGTTCCCCGAGTATTCAAAGGCTATCTATATTGACAGCGATACTATTGTTTTGGGCGATATTTCCAAGCTTTACAATACTGATATTGGAGATTCCTACCTTGGTGCTTGCCACGAGCAAGCCATGGTGCAGGTTGATGTTTACGGTACATATTGCGAGAAGGTTGTTGGTGTTTCAAGACACAACTTCTTTAACGCAGGTCTGATGCTTATTAACTGCCAGATGTTCCGCCAAAAAAAGGTGCTTAAAAAGTTTTTGAACTATCTTTGGGAATATAACTTTGTTGTTACTCAAGATGAGGATTACTTAAACCTTATTTGCAAGGACCAGGTTTTTTGGCTTGACCAGAAATGGAACACTGAGCTGACCGAGGGCTTGGAGTACAAATACGATGTTACCAAGGCTTATATTCTTCACTACATTATGGTTAACAAGCCCTGGCATTACCACGAGTGCAGATGCGCTGATATTTTCTGGAATTATGCCAAGGAGACCTCTGTTTATGAAATATTAAAGGAAGAGCTTGAGTCCTACACCGATGAGCAAAGGGAAAAAGACCGCTTGTCCGGTGAGCATTTGGCACAAATGGCGCTTGAGGAAACAAACAAGCGCGACAACTATCAAAACAAGTTAAACGAAACAAAGCGTTCAAAATACAGGGTGGCGCTTAACAAAAAGATAGAAAAATATGAGCGTGAGGGCAGATTTGATGAGGATGTGGAGGATGACCCACCGTCAAGAATGATTATGCCTGATGAGATTGATTATCTTAGAAAAAGCCCTGTTGCCAAGGTTAAAACAAGGATTGCACACGAAAAAGCCAAGGTATTCTTAAAGACAATTCTTGATAAGAAAATTATGATTATCAAAGATATAAAGGGCGTTGAGAATTGGCAGAATTTAGACACAGGTGCGATTATTACCTGCAACCACTTTAATGCTTTTGACAGCTTTGCTATTCAAGAAGCATACCACGCAGCAAAAAAATGGCCAAAGAAAAAGTTTTACCGTGTAATAAGAGAAGGCAACTACACCTCCTTCCCCGGATTTTTCGGTGAGCTTATGAAGCACTACTACACCTTGCCACTGTCCTCTAATATGAAGACTATGGTTAAGTTTACTGAGGCTACAAATACACTTTTAAAGCAAGGCAACTTCGTTCTCTTCTACCCTGAGCAGGCTATGTGGTGGAACTACCGTAAGCCAAGACCCTTAAAGCCCGGCGCTTATAAATTTGCGGTAAGAAACAATGTTCCTGTTCTTCCCTGCTTTATCACTATGAAGGATTCTGACATTTTAGGTGAGGATTTGCGCCGCGAAATCAAGGATTTTGACGTAAGCGAAAACTTCTTGCCTGACGGATATTTTGTTCAGGAATACACAATTCATATAGGTGAGCCGATTTACCCAGACCCAAGCCTGACACCGCGCGAAAATATGGAATATATGGCTAAGAAAAACTTTAAGATTTGGAAAAGCATTTACGAAAGGGAATACGGTATGCCTCTTACCTATTCAACGAAGGAATAAGCTAAAAGCCGTCCACCACGTGTGGACGGCTTATTTATTATCTATTCCCAAAATATAATCTGCACTTACATTGTAATATTTGCATAAGGTAATTAAGTGACGTATTGGTAACTCGTTAGCGCCTCTTTCATACCGTGCATACATGGTTTGAGAGGTGCCCAACACTTCTGCTATTTCTTGTTGGGTTTTATCGTTATCTTCTCTTAAATCTCTTATCCGCTTTACGTATTTCAATCAATTCAGCTCCAAAAATATTTATGTTATAATTTATATATTATTATATCAAGTAAATAAATTTACTATTGACATTAGTAAATATTTGTACTATAATTTAATTATAACGAAAGGGGATAATACCTTATGAAGAAAAATATGCTTTTTATTTTATTATGCATAATGCTACCGCTTTGTGTTTCATGTGTTGAAATCATACAGCCTAACACACCAGAATCTTGCCATTGCGAATATGATAATTGGACAATTGAAGCTGAATCAACCTGCACATTGGATGGGGTTATCTCTGCCACCTGTAAGCATTGTGGCAAAGGAACAACTAAACCATTAACTGCAAAGGGTCATACCTTAAATACTATTTCCGGCATTTCACCTACCTGTACAGAAGAAGGTTTGACAGAGGGAACGGAATGCACCGTATGCAATGAGGTATTTGTTGAACCAAGCATCGTTGAAAAAACCCCTCATAACTACATCAACGGTATCTGTGTTAGTTGTAATTCACTCTATTCCAGCCAAGGCTTAGAGTTCATATTAAACGAGGATAAACAATCTTACTGCGTTAAAATCGGTGATTGTAAGGACAGCATTGTTGTAATTCCCGAAACGTACAATGAATTACCCATCACTTTAATTAAAAGCGACTCCTTTAACAACTGCACCTTCACAAAAATATCTGTTCCAAGCTCTGTTTTAACAATTGAAAACGGTGCCTTCTATGGCTGTACTAAATTAGAAAGCATTTCTCTTCCTTTTGTGGGAAAAAGCCTCGATTCTACCGGAAAGGAGTCTGTTTTCGGCTACATCTTCGGTGACAAGGAATTCTCAAATTCGGTTAGCGCAAAGCAAGCCTATTCTTCACTTTGGGCTGTAACCTATTACCTTCCGGCAAGCTTAACCCGTGTAGACTTAACTAACGATAAAATACCCTTCGGAGCATTCAGTGGATGTTCAAATATACAAAGCATAAGCACGGCTGACAGTATTCAAAGTGTTTCCGGATATGCCTTTTTAAATTGTACTGCATTAAAAAGCATTCCTGATTTAAGCAGTGCTACAAGCGTAGGGGATTGCGCTTTTCAAAACTGCACAAATCTTGTAAATATTTCCATTGGAAAGCCTACAAAAGCCATAGGTGATAATGTATTTTTAGGGTGTGCATCATTAACTGAAATAACCGTGCATCCCGATAATCCCACTTATAAATCCATAGCTAATAACTTGTACAGCAAGGACGGAAAAACTTTTATATATTATTCTCAAGGAAACACTAACGAGGAATTTACTTTAGCTGACGGAGTAACAAGCATAGTCAGCTACGCTTTTTACGGAATTACAGCATTAAAAAGAATCAATCTGCCAGATGGCTTAGAGGTGATTGAAAGCTCTGCTTTTAGAGGCTGTTCTTCATTAATTAATATTTCTTTGCCAAACAGTGTTACTAAAATAGGCGGTTCTGCATTTTTGGGCTGTGAGCAATTGACTACCGTTGTATTTTCAAGTTCCCTTACATTAATCGAGTCCTATGCTTTTCAAAAATGTAAGGCTCTTACTACTGTAATTTTACCTAACAGTCTGGTTGAAATAGGAAACTATGCTTTCTCCGTATGCTCAAGCTTAACTAAGGTTTATATACCTAACAGCGTGGAAATTATCGGTGAAAACGTATTTTGGAGAAGCTACGATGCAATAATTTATTGCGAGGCGTCAGAAGCCAAGGAGCAATGGAGCATGGATTGGAATCCGAGTAATTGTGATGTGTTTTGGAGTAGCAAGCCCGACATAGGTCAACTAATCTAAAAACAGCTGTCGCTAAAGCGACAGCTGTTTTTAACTATTTTAACCTATTATTTCCTTTAAAGATTTGATATATTTATAGCCTTTTTTGTCGAGCCTTTGCATTTGCTCCTCAAACTTAAAGGTTACTGTTTCCTTATTATGAGTGTCGGAGGTGATAACAAATGGCTTGCCTGTTTTTGCTATTATATCAACGGTACGCTCATCGGGGTACGGTGTTGTCCTGTAGCCGCGAGAGATTGCGCCTGTATTTATTTCAAAAATAGCGGGAGATTTCAAAAGCTCGCCCAAGGCATCATCAACAGCTTTTACGTAGCGTGGGTGATTAATGTCAATGAGTGGCATTCTTTCGTTAAACTTGGTTACAAGGTCAAAATGCCCAATAATCCGACATTTTGTTTTATTATATATGTCCTTGACAAGCTTAAAATAGTCCTCACAATATGCGTACACGTCGCCGCCGTAAAGCCTGTCTATATAACCCTTCACCTCATCTGCATTAATGTCAACGGGAATATACTCCCCGTCCTTGTAGACAAAGTGAACGGAGCCTATTATATAATCATAACCGTTTGCAGGAGTGGAATAATAATCCTGCTCAATGCCAAGGAAAATTTTGATCTTTCCCTTGTACTTTTCCTTTAATTCCAAAACCTGATTTTTATATTCCTCTACTCTTTCCGCCTTAATGCTCCAATCGCAATCAATGCTCATTGGGGCATGGTCTGAAAAGCCGATTTCGTGGCAGCCCTGTGCAATTGCTGCCTGTACCATTTCCTCAAGGGTGCTTTTGCCGTCGCTGAAGGTAGAATGAGTGTGATAGCTTGATAGCATCATTTCGTCATTTTCTCCTGCTTAACCTTATGGTCGATTATGTGACGGGAGGCAAGCTCCTTTTGAATATCCTCAACGGATATGCCCATTTCAACCATCAATACCATTACGTGATATGCAAGGTCAGCAATTTCGTATATTGTTTCCTTCTTGTCATCAGCCTTGCCTGCGATAATAACCTCAGTACACTCTTCCCCTACCTTTTTAAGAATTTTATCAATTCCCTTCTGGAAAAGGTATGTGGTATATGAGCCCTCGGGCATTTTTTCCTTTCTGCCAACGAGCAAATCATAAAGCCCTTCTATACAAAACTCATGCCTGTCCTCAGACTGATAAACCTCATTTGTAAAGCAGGAGTCTGTACCCTTATGGCAGGCAGGACCGTCCTTTTCTACAACTACGGTTAATGCGTCATTATCGCAATCTGCTGTGATGGACACAATATGCTGATAATTTCCGCTTGTTTCTCCCTTTAGCCAAAGCTCACGTCTTGAGCGACTGTAAAAGCAGGTAAGACCCTTTTCCATTGAGATTTTAAGGCTTTCCTTGTTCATATATGCAACGGTTAAAACCTTTTTTGAAAAGGCATCCACCACAACTGCGGGAATCAAACCGTTTTCGTCAAATTTAAGTGCTTCAATATCTATCATAATTATAACCTAACCCTTATATTATTGTTCTTTAATTCTTCCTTCAAGTCCTTGATTCTAACCTCGCCGAAATGGAAGATTGATGCGGCAAGGCCTGCATCTATATCGGGGATTTCCTTGAATAAATCCACAAAGTGCTGAATGTTACCTGCACCGCCCGAGGCAATTACAGGCACATTAACCGCTTGGCACACCAGCCTTAAAAGCTCAATGTCGAAGCCGCCCTTGACTCCGTCTGTATCTATGGAGTTAACAACCACCTCACCTGCGCCAAGCTCAACACATTTTTTAATCCAGGAAATTGCTTCCATTCCCGTGTTTTCACGTCCGCCCTTGGCAAAGACCATAAACTCCCCGTCAACTCTTTTTATATCGGCAGAAATAACAACACATTGGTTGCCGTATTTCATTGCAGCCTTTTTAATGAGCATAGGGTTCTTTATAGCGCCCGAGTTTACGCTAACCTTATCGGCGCCGCATTTTAAAACCCTGTCAAAGTCCTCAACAGTGTTAATGCCACCGCCAACGGTTAAGGGAATAAACACGTTTTCAGCAACCTTACATAAGATTTCTGTAAATAGCTTCCTTTCCTCAAAGGATGCGGTAATGTCATAAAAAACAAGCTCATCCGCTCCGTTTGCGGAATAGTATTTTGCAAGCTCAATAGGACAGGAAACGTCCTTGACGCCCTCAAAATTAGTGCCCTTAACAACACGTCCGTTACGCACATCAAGGCAGGGTATTATTCTTTTTGTAATCATTTTGCCACCTCGATAGCTTGTTTTAGATCTATTGCGCCTGTGTAGTATGCTTTCCCGATAATTGCGCCATACATATTCATTTCCTTAAGGGCAGAAATATCATCAATTGTGGACACTCCCCCCGATGCAATTATATCAAGGGCGTATTTTTCGTTGAGCATTTTGTAAAGCTCCAAGTTAGTGCCCTTCATAGCACCGTCCTTGGAAATATCAGTGCAAATAATTGTTTTAACACCGATTTTTTCCATTTTGGATAAAAACTCCTCCAAGGAATACTGTGACTTTTCTACCCAGCCCTTAATGGCTATGTAGCCGTCCTTAACGTCTGCGCCAACCGCAATTTTGTCCCCATATGTGGAAACTGCCTCCAGAAGGAAGGCTTCATCAGTTACGGCAGATGTGCCTAAAATTACCCTGCCAACACCGTTGTCAAGGTATTTTTTCACTGTATCCATTGAGCGGATACCGCCGCCGATTTCAACAAAAAGGCTTGTGTTTTCCGCAATATCCTTCACGATTTCAATATTGGGGGTTGTACCGCTTTTAGCACCCTCCAAATCAACCATATGAATGTATTTTGCGCCCTTGCTTTCAAAATCACGGGCAACCTCAATGGGATTTTCGGAATAAATTGTCATTTGAGCATAATCGCCCTTAAAAAGCCTAACCGCTTTTTTACCGTATAAATCTATGGCAGGAAAAATTTTCATAGCCTTTCCTCCATTTCACAAAATGCGCGTAAAATATTCAGCCCCACATCTCCGCTTTTTTCGGGATGGAACTGACAGCCCATTATATTTCCCTTGGCAACTGCTGCGGTAAGCTCACGCCCGTATTCGGCGGTTGCAATAACGCTGTCCTCACAGTCTGTTGCAAAATACGAATGGACAAAATATACACAGTCCCCGTTTTTGATGTGCTTAAACAAAGGATTTTTCTTTTTAAAAATCAATGGGTTATAGCCGATATGAGGGATTTTCAAATCCTTTGAAATATAGCCTTCCATAGGAATAATGCTTCCCTTTAAAAGACCTAAGCCCTCATGCTCACCGTACTCGTAGCTTTTTTCAAAAAGCATCTGCATTCCCAAGCAAATTCCCATAAGCGGCTTACCGTTTTTAGCTTCTTCTATTATGATTTTGTCCAGCCCTGTGTCGCTTAATTTACGTCTTGCATCCTCAAAAGCGCCAACACCGGGCAAAATTATTTTTTCACAGTTCTTAATTTCATTGGGGTCAGAGGTTACCAGAACATCTGCGCCAATATATTTGAATGAGGAAATTAATGAAAACAAATTTCCAACGCCGTAGTCCACTATCGCTATCATTAAATTACCCCTTTGGTTGACGGAATTTCATCCTTAAATCTTTCATCTATTGACACACCCTTGGACAAAACCCTGCCCACTGCCTTATAGGTGCCTTCAATAATGTGGTGTGAATTACTGCCACTGAGCTGTCTTATGTGGAGTGTAACCCCGCTTTCACGCACGAAGGCGCGGAAAAACTCCTCACATAGCTCAGTATCAAAGTCCCCAACCTTGCAGGCAGGAATATCAAGGTTAAAGTAAAGACCGCCCCTGCCCGAAATATCAAGGGCGCACATAATAAGCGCTTCATCCATTGGTAAAATTATATCAGCGTATCTTAAAATACCCTTTTTGTCGCCTATTGCCTCGGAAAAGGCTTTACCCAAGCAAATGGCAATATCCTCAGCGGTGTGGTGATAATCCACATCTGTATCACCAACGCATTTTACATCTAAATCAAAACGGGCGTGCTTTGAAAAAAGAGTGAGCATGTGGTTCAAAAAACCGCATCCTGTGTCGATATTTCCCTTTCCTGTACCGTCTAAGCATAGGTATAGCTCAATATCTGTTTCATTTGTTTTTCTTGATATTTTGCTCTCTCTCATTTTACACCCTCCAATATGCTTTTTATTTCTCTTATCAGTATTTCCATCTGCTCCATTGTGCCTATGGTAATACGGTTGAATTCCTTTATTCTTTCGCTTGTGAAATGACGCACAAGTATTCCCCTTGCCTTCAGTGCAAGATAAAGCGCCTCCCCGCCGATTTTGTCGCTTTTTGCAAAGACAAAATTAGCCTTGGAGTCAAGCACATCAAAGCCTAAGCCCTCAAGGGCTGCCTTGGTATATTCCCTCGCTTTTATAATTTCCTTGCAATTTTGCATATAGTAGTCATTGTCAAGAATTGCGCCAACACCCGCCCCCTGGGTCATTCTGTTAACATTATAGGGGTTGGTTGAATACTTTATTGTATTCATATCTGCGATAAGGCTTTTATTTGCTACACCAAAGCCTAAGCGAGAGCCAGCCATTGAATATGACTTGGAAAATGTCCTTGTAACTATTAAATTATCATATTTTTTAGTTAAAGGAATTGCACTCTCTCCGCCAAAATCAATATATGCCTCGTCTATGATTACCACGTTATTTGGGTTTGATTTTACTATTTTTTCAATATCGCAAAGCTCCATATACTTGCCTGTGGGGGCATTGGGGTTTGCAATTACTATATTTTTATTAATGCCTATGTAGTCATTTACATCAATTGAAAAGTCTTCCTTTAAGGGGATTTTTTCGTATGGAATACCGTTTATTTCCGCAAAAACCGGGTAAAAGCCATAGGTTATATCGGGGAAAACAATGGGGTTATCCTTATCGGAAAAAGCCATGAAGGCGAAGTTTAATATTTCATCACTGCCGTTTGTCGCCAAAACCTCACTTTTGTCAACACCGTAAAGGTTAGCAATTGATGTGTGCAAAAGCGTACACTCCGGGTCGGAATAAAGCTGAAGCCTTTCAGCCTCACCCCCAGCTGCCTCCAAAACCTTCTTTGACGGTGGATACGGGGATTCGTTAGTATTTAGTTTTATATACTTTACATCCTTTGGCTGCTCCCCCGGGGTATATGGCACAAGGGTGGAAAATTTATTGCTGAAAAACCTGCTCATTTTATTATTCCTTTATTTCTCGAAACGAATTGTTGCACTTTTTGCGTGGGCGTGCAAGCCCTCCTTTTCTGCAAAGAGCGCAACCTTGTCATAAACATTTGACAGCGCGTCCTTGGTAAAATAGGTAAACTGTGACTTCTTTACAAAGTCATCAACTGACAAGGGAGAGGAAAACCTTGCACTACCGCTTGTTGGAAGTGTGTGGTTTGGCCCTGCAAAATAGTCTCCCAGTGCCTCAGGGCAGTACTTGCCCATAAAGATTGAGCCTGCGTGCTTGATTTTATCAAGATAATCAAATGGATTGTCAACGCAAATCTCCAAATGCTCCGGCGCTATTTCATTGGCTATATCAATTGCAAGCATTAAGTTATTCTCTGCCACAATGATTTTGCCGTTATTATCTATTGATGCTCTTGCAATCTCCGCCCTTGGAAGTAACGGAATTTGCTTTTCAAGCTCACAGCTTACTGCATTTGCAAATTCAACTGTATCTGTAACCAAAACGGCGCTTGCCATTTTATCGTGCTCCGCCTGTGACAAAAGGTCCGCTGCTACATAAACAGGATTACAGGTAGAGTCCGCCACTACTAAAATTTCGCTTGGGCCTGCAATCATATCAATGGAAACCTTGCCGAAAACCTGCTTTTTTGCCTCCGCTACGAAGGCGTTACCGGGGCCGACAATCTTGTCAACACAGGGTATGCTTTCCGTACCGTATGCAAGGGCAGCAACAGCCTGTGCACCGCCAACCTTGAATATCCTTGTAACACCAGCAATTTTAGCAGCTGCCAAAATATTCGGGTTAACCTTGCCATCCTTTGACGGTGGCGTAACCATAACTATTTCCTTGCAGCCTGCGATTTTTGCAGGAATACTGTCCATCAAAACAGTTGAAGGGTAAGCGGCTGTGCCACCCGGCACGTACAAGCCAACCTTTTCAATAGGGGTAACCTTTTGACCTGTAATAACGCCGTCCCTTTCGCTTATAATAAAGCTGTTTCTAACCTGTTTTTCGTGAAATGCCCTTATATTCTCTGCCGCCTCAGCGACAACCTTGATAAATTCCCTATCGGCTATTTCAAAAGCCTCTTCAATCTCAGCTTCACTAACCTCAAGAGTGGAAAGCTTAACCTTATCAAATTTTTCACAGTATTCAAAAAGAGCCTTGTCACCGTTCTTCTTTACATTTGCAATTATGTCAGCAACAATGCCCTCAACACCGCTGTCAATATTATCACGTGCGAATATTTCGCTATTCGGCACCTCGCCATACTTATAAATCTTAATCATTTGCCTCTACCTGCTCTTTTAAGCTTTGAGCTATCTTTTCTATTTCCTCAGTTTTAAATTTAAAGCTTGCCTTGTTTACAATCAAGCGGGCCGAAATCGGCACTATTGTTTCAAAAACCTCCAAGTTGTTTTCCTTTAAGGTTGTACCTGTTTCAACAATGTCCACAATTACGTCTGAAAGCTCCAGAATAGGCGCTAACTCAATTGAACCGTTCAGCTTAATTATATCAATGTCACGGCATTTGGATGCGTAATATTTCTTTGCTATATTTGCAAATTTTGTGGCTACCTTCAGTGTCTTTTCTGTGTCGTCATAAAAATCCTTCTTTGCGGCAACTGCCATACGGCACTTACCCATATCCAAATCAAGAATTTCGTAAATATCAGGCTCATATTCCAAAAGAATGTCCTTACCGCACACACCGATATCAGCCGCGCCGCGCTCCACATAAATTGAAACATCGGAGGGCTTAACCCAGAAATAGCGCACATTCTTTTCCTTGTTTTCAAATATAAGCTTTCTGTTATTTTCAAGGATTGAAGGGCATTCAAAGCCTGCATTTGCAAACATCTGATACACCTTTTCGCCTAAGCGACCCTTAGGAAGAGCTACATTTATCATTATTTCTCCTCCCCTCTTAAATCAACAATTTCCTTATATCTTAGCCTTTGAGGAGCTGATTTTTGTGTGGTTACGCTTACGCCCTTTGCCACATAGGAATTAACCACAGCACTCAGCTTTTCCGCGCTTGTATTATCATAAAGCACAAGCACATCAACATCGTAGCCGCGTGCGGATTTATCCAAGCCCTCAAGCAAACCAACATAAACCGCAAAGCCGATGCCCTTTGATTTTCTGCCCATTTTATTAAGGAGCTTATCGTATCCACCACCGAAAAGCACGGTTTCGCAAACGCCCTCAATAAAGCCGTTAAACACAATTCCATTATAATAATTCATATCGTTTACTATTGAAAAATCAAGGCAAATTCTGTCCTTATACTCCGTTTTGTCAAGTAAATCAACTATTGCCTTCAGCTCATCAACTGCGCTTGTAAACTCCTCATTTACATTCAAGCTGTAAAGCCTTTCAAGCACTGTGTCCGCTTTACCGTATATGCCAACAAAATCACAAAGCAACAGCGCCTTTTCCTCATTTACACCAAAGTCCGCGCAAAGCTTTTTAATTTCGTGTGCGTTTTTCTGCTTGATACATTCCATAATGGAATTTTTAAATTCTTCACTTGAATTAATGCTGTCAAGAAGTGAGCTTAATACACCAAGGTGCGAAATCTCAATAACATAGCGCTGTGAGATTGAGCCAAGGCTTGCACAGGCAAGACTGACAACCTCAAAAACGTCATATAAATCAATATCTCCGATGCATTCAAGGCCTGTTTGCATAATCTCCTTAAACTGCCTTGTGCTGCCAGAAATTCTATATACGTTTTCGCTATAATATACCTTTTGCTTGCAACCGCGCTCATCCTGTCCGTTTTTGATAATGGACAAGGTAACGTCAGGCTTTAAGGCAAGCAGCTTTCCGTTAGTGTCATTAAATGTAATAACACTGTCACTTACCAAGAAGTCCTTGTTCTTTACGTAAAGCTCATATTCCTCAAATTTGCTCATTTTAAACGGTAAATATCCGTATTTACCGTAAAGGGAGCGAAGGTTGTAAATTACCTTTTCCTCGCTCTTTAAATATCTTTCGTCAATCACTGTTAATCTTCCTTTTTGGATAGTCTTTCTAAAATCATAGCATAGCCGCCGTTGCCGTATTCCAGGCACCTGTTAACACGGCTGATGGTTGCGGTGCTCATACCCGTTTCCTTACTGATAACTGCATAGTTAACACCGTCTGTCAGCATTTTTGCCGCCTTTAATCTTTGGGCAATTTCCAAAACCTCTTTAATTGTGCAGGCATCCTCAAAAAATTTGTAGCATTCCTCAACGGAATTTAATGAAAGGATTGCCTCAAATAAAGTATCTACCTCTTTAGTGTGAAGTTTATTCATTTTATACCTCGCTTTAGCGTAGTAAAGTGCTAATATGCTAAATTATACTACATAGCACCCAATTTGTCAATAGTATTTTATAATAAAATTTCGCTTTAGTCAAGTAAAATGTTATAATATTAAAAGAAAAATATATTAATATATTAAAACGGTTGCGGATTTTGTAATTTTATGTTGTTTTTTCTACGATTTTGTTATAGAATAATACAAAAAGGGGGATTTTATATGAAAAGATTTTTGGCTTTAATGTTTATTTTTGTTCTATTACTGTCCTCCTGCTCTACCCTTGAGCATATTGATGTTGAAGGGGATGAGACAAAGAGCCAGCCTGTACACGAAAGCGGAGACGTAATTTATGTGGCTAACCTGAATACCAGGTCATACCACACAGAAGGCTGCTATCTTGCCGCACGAATTAAGGAAGAAAACAAATGGGAAACATTTGACCTTGATTTTTTAATTTCAAGAGAGTTTACACCTTGCAAAAGATGTATTAAGGAATAAAAAGGTTGTCGCATAAGCTGAATTGCACAAAATTAGCCTTCTCCTGTGGGAGAAGGCTTTCTGTTTGCATTTAATTCAATGGAATCTTTTGTTATTTAAATTTCTTACCGTCCGAAAATGCCTTACCAACAATTTCGCCCAAGGCGATATAATTGTGATTTGATGGGTCGTAGGTAATTGGCTTTAGCTTGCAAGCATCTATATTTCCCTTTTCATCAAGTACGCTTTCATCCGCGCAGACATTAATGATTTCACCAACTAAGCGACAGGACTCAGGGTCATAACTTTTTAATTTACATTCCACCGTCATTGGCAGCTCACAAATAATCGGTGCGTCCACGTGTTCGCTTTTTACGGTTGTCAGCCCTGCTTTTTTTAGCTTATTTGGCACATTGTTGCCTGATGCAATACCAACATAGTCACATTCCGCCACGTAGCTTTCAGTTGCCATGCTTACGGTGAAGGCTTTTCTTTTTAAAAGGTTTTCTGTTGTTTTATGGTCCTCGCTTATACAAATGGAAATTTCATTTTCCTCACTGATTCCGCCCCAAGCGGCGTTCATTGCGTTGGCTGTGCCATCCTCGTTATATGTGCCTATAATAAACACGGGCATTGGATAAACCATTGGCTTTGGTCCGAAGCTTTTTCTCATAATTCTCTCCTTAATTCATATTGATTATGTTTTTAGTATAGCACTACGGTTTTCTCTTGTCAAGCAAGCAAAAGGTGTACTAACCGCTGTCAGTACACCTTTTAATATTGTTTTGGTCAGAATTTTAAATTTCTGCGATTACCTCAACCTCGACAAGGGCGCCCTTGGGTAGGTCCTTTACAGCTACACAGCTTCTTGCAGGCTTTTTGGTGAAGTATTTTGCATACACCTCGTTAAAAGCGGCAAAGTCACTGATGTTAGCAAGGAAGCAAGTGGTTTTGATTGCTTTTTCAAAAGAGGAGCCTGCCTCAGCCAAAACCGCGCCCAAGTTTTTCATAACCTGCTCGGTTTGCTCCCCTATTGTTGTAGCCTCAATATTGCCTGTTTGGGGATTGATTGGAATTTGGCCAGAGGTAAAAAGCATATTGCCAAATACAATTGCCTGTGAATACGGTCCGATTGCGCTTGGCGCTTTATCTGTTGCTATTTTCTTTAACATAATATTCTCCTTAAACCAGCTTGAAGCCAAAGTCGGTCAAGCCCTTTTTGATTTCGGCTATATGCTCATAATTTCTTGTTTCCATAACTATTCTTAGGTAACAGCCTGTAACATCAGAGCCTTCATTCGCCCTTTCGTGGTGAACAGAGGTTACATTACCGCCAAGGTCCGCAATAATACGGGAAACGTTCTTTAACTGACCAGGCTTGTCCGCAAGCTCAATTGTGAACTGACAGGTTCTGCCTGACATCAAAAGACCGCGCTTGATTACACGTGACAGAATTGTAACGTCAATATTACCGCCTGAGAGCAAGCAAACAACCTTTTTGCCCTTTATGTCAACCTTGTTAAACATAGCGGCGGCAACTGCGGTTGCACCTGCGCCCTCTGTAACAAGCTTTTGCTGCTCCATAAGGGCTAAGATAGCGGCTGAAATTTCATCATCCGTTACGGTTACTATTTTATCAACATATTTTTTGCAAAGCTCATATGTAAGGTCGCCCGGCTTTTTAACGGCAATACCGTCAGCAATTGTGGAAACGCTTGGCAGCTCCTCAATCTGACCGTTATCAACGGATTTAAGCATTGAGGGCGCGCCGCTTGCCTGTACACCGTAAACCTTAATATTTGGATTTAACATTTTGATTGTATATGCAACACCTGAGATAAGTCCGCCACCGCCGATTGGAACGATAACTGCGTCCATGTCTGCAATTTGCTCCATCAATTCAAGGGCGATCGTGCCTTGTCCTGCAATTACGTCCGGGTCATTAAACGGATGGATAA
>SVRE01000025.1:0-10776 GCA_015065005.1 Oscillospiraceae bacterium | reverse complement strand
GATAAAGGTATAGCCCATCTCATCACGAAGCTGTAATGCCTTTTTGTAAGCATCGTCATAAACACCCTCAACCAAGCAAACCTGTGCCCCGTAGCTCTTTGTTGCCTCGATTTTGGAAATTGGCGCACCGTCAGGCAAGCAAATTACCGATTTGATACCGTTTTTCTGTGCGGCAAGTGCAACACCCTGGGCGTGGTTGCCCGCGGAGCAAGCGATTACTCCCTTTGCCTTTTCCTCATCGCTCAGAGTTGTCATTTTATAGTATGAACCTCTGATTTTAAAGGAGCCTGTTATTTGCAAATTTTCGGTTTTAAGATAAATATCTGCGTCCTTATTAAGCTTGGGCGCGCGGATTACGTCTGTTTTGCGAATTACACCCTTTAAGGCGTAGCTTGCACGATATACATTATCAAGTGTTAACATAAATTTTCCTCTTTATAATAAGCTGTTTATAAATTGCTCCGCACAGCGTGCCGAACGGTAGCCCCTGTTCAAGGCGAATGCTTCCGCCTTAATGTCAAGCTCCTCTTTATCCATTGTAACACCGTGCCTTTGTGCAAGCTCGTGTACGATTTCAAGATAAAGCTTCTTTTCCGGCTTTGCGAAGCGAATTGTCAAGCCAAAGCGCTCTGACAAGGAAAGTGTTTCCTGCACGGTATCATTTCTGTGAATGTCACCGCCTTCTCTGTCCCCAAAGCTTTCCTTAATGATATGGCGGCGGTTGCTTGTTGCGTAAATTACAGCGTTTTTCGCCTTTGCACTTGCTGAGCCCTCTAAGGTTGCCTTGAGCATACTGAAGTTATCATCATTCTGGTTAAAGGACAAATCATCAATAAAAATAATGAACTTAAGTGGGTTTTTGCTGATTTCCGCCATTACCTTGGGAAGGAGCAAAAGCTGTGTTTTTCTGATTTCTACAAGGCGCAGTCCCTCATCAAAGAAGTGGTTAGCCACCGCCTTTACGGTTGAGGACTTACCCGTGCCCGCATCACCGTAGAGCAAAATATTGGCAGCACTTTTTCCCTGTAAGAAGGACAGGGTGTTGTCGATAACCCTTTGGCGCTCCTCCTTGTAGCCGATAAAGTCAGCAATAGTGGTTTCATCCGCTGTGGCAACAGGAACAACCGACCCTGTGTCTGTAACTGAGAACATACAGTTGGCGGTAAAGATGCCGTAACCGTACTTTTCTATGCTTTTAAGCCTTGTCTGATACTCACTGTAAAGGTCAATTTCACAGCTGTCAAAGGACGGTAAAAAGCCGTCATATGACATATCATCAGCAAAATCCTTGCTTGAAAGTCCTGCAAATTCAGACAGCACGCCAAGCTCATACTTAACTGCATTTTCTATATTTTTGTTAATTGGCTTTTTTGCGCTAACCGCCTTTACGTACACGTTGGCATCCTCGAAGGCTATCCGTTTGATATAAGCGGTCAAGTCTGCCCCGTGGGTATATAGGTTGTTCACAAATTCGCCGTATTTTTTAATCTTCTCGTCTTTGTCCCTTTCCTTTACATACTCACGGAATTTTTTGAAAATGGTTTTCATAAAAACGCCGTTGAAAACAGAAAAAGTGGCAAGACGTGTGTATAATTCGTTAATTTTCGACATATTATTAAAGGTTTTCGATAATCTTATCTGTTATTTCTGTTGTTGAAAGTGAAGGTGCGCCGTGGGCAAGATCTGCTGTTCTGTAGCCTGCCGCAAGCACCTTATCTACTGCGTTAACTATTGCTTGGCTTTCTGCCTTTAAGTCAAAGGAGTAAAGGAGCATCATAGCGGCGGAGAGAATTGTTGCAATTGGGTTTGCAATATTCTTGCCTGCAATATCGGGAGCGGAGCCGTGAATTGGCTCATAAAGTCCCCTCTTTGTGTTGCCCAAGGATGCTGACGGGAGCATACCGATTGAGCCTGTGATCTGAGATGCCTCATCAGACAAGATGTCACCAAACATATTTGTTGTAACAATTACGTCAAACTGTGCAGGGTTACGTACAAGCTGCATTGCCGCATTGTCAACAAGCATATCGGTTACTGTAACATCGGGATACTGTGACTCCATTTCGTGAACTATTTTTCTCCACAGGCGAGAGGAATCAAGCACGTTTGCCTTATCTATGCTTACAAGCCTTTTATTTCTCTTTTGCGCGGTTTCGTATGCAACCTTGCAAATTCTTTCAATTTCCATACGGGAATAGCACTCTGTATCATATGCCTCCTCGCCGTATTTGGCTTCTCTCATGCCGCGCTCACCAAAGTAAATGCCGCCTGTCAGCTCACGGACAATCATAATGTCAAAGCCGTTTGCAACTATATCCTCACGTAAGGGGCAATCGCCTTTAAGCGCAGGGTAAAGCTTTGCCGGGCGGAGATTGGTAAATAGCTCCATTGCGGCACGAATACCAAGGAGCGCCTTTTCAGGACGCATATTACCCGGCAGGGTATCCCATTTTGGTCCGCCAACAGCACCGAGAAGCACGCTGTCAGATGCTAAGCAGCCGTCAACCGTTTCCTGTGGGAGCGGCACGCCGCACGCATCCAAGGCTGAGCCACCAATTAAATATGGTGTAAAATTAAACACGTGTCCGTACTTTTTGCCAATTTCCTCTAAAACTCTAACGGCACTGTCAACTATTTCGGGACCGATACCGTCACCCTTTAATAATGCTATATTGTAATTCATTTTAAAATCCTTCTACTATAAGTTCGTATTTTCTCTCTTAGTTAAGCTCGCCCTTTTTGATTGTTTCAATAAGACCGCCGTTTTCGATTATTTTTTGAATAAACGCCGGGAATGGCTGAGTTTTAAACTCCTTGCCTGTTGTACGGTTATAGATAATACCGTTATCAAGGTCAGCTTCAACTGTGTCACCGTCACTGATATTGGCAACCGCCTCAGGACATTCCAAAATTGCAAGACCGATATTGATTGAGTTACGGTAGAAAATTCTTGCAAAGGTATTTGCTATTACCAGGGAAATACCGCTTGCCTTAATGGCAATAGGTGCGTGCTCTCTTGAAGAGCCGCAGCCAAAGTTATCTCCAGCTACCATAATGTCGCCCTTATTTACTCTCTTTGTAAAGCTCTTGTCAAGGTCCTCCATACAGTGAGAGGCAAGCTCAGAGTGGTCGCTTGTGTTTAAATATCTTGCAGGGATAATTACGTCTGTATCTACATTATCACCATACTTAATTACTTTTCCTGTATATACCATTTGTCAATATCCCCTTTCTTATATTTTTGATGGGTCTGCTATCTTGCCTGCAATTGCGGAGGCTGCGGCAACAGCAGGAGATGCCAAGTAAACCTCGCTCGTTACATCACCCATACGTCCAACAAAGTTACGGTTTGTGGTGGCAACTGCGCGCTCACCAGCGGCAAGAATACCCATATATCCGCCAAGGCAAGGACCGCAGGTTGGTGTGGAAACTACACAACCAGCCTCAATAAATATCTTAACCAAGCCGTTTTCAATAGCTTTTAAGTAAATATCCTGTGTTGCGGGAATAATGATTGCACGAACGTTCTTTGCAACCTTTTTGCCCTTTAAGATCATTGCGGCTTCCTCAATGTCCTTATACTGTCCATTGGTACAGGAGCCGATAACAACCTGGTCAATTACTATGTCGCCAATTTCATCAAAGGTTTTTGTGTTTTCGGGAAGATGTGGGAATGCAACTGTTGATTTTATGGTGGAGAGGTCAATTTCATAAACCTCATCATATACTGCATCCTCATCAGCCTCATAGGCTACGATTTCTCTGTCGCTACGCTCCTTGATATATGCAATTGTCTCTTCATCAACCGGGAAAATACCGTTTTTAGCGCCTGCTTCAATTGCCATATTGCAAATTGTCAAGCGGTCATAAATTGTAAGAGAGGAAACACCCTCACCGCAGAACTCCATTGACCTGTAAAGAGCGCCGTCAACACCGATTTTGCCGATTATATGAAGGATTACGTCCTTACCTGACACATATTTGTTAAGCTTGCCCTTTAGGACAAATTTAATGGCTGAAGGCACCTTAAACCAAGCCTTGCCTGTTGCCATACCGCAAGCCATATCTGTTGAGCCGACTCCTGTTGAAAATGCGCCCAAGGCACCGTATGTACAGGTGTGGGAATCCGCACCAATTACAACGTCACCGCTGACAACCAAGCCCTTTTCGGGAAGGAGCGCATGCTCAATACCCATTCTGCCAACATCGTAAAAGTGTGTAACCTCCTTTTCATTACAGAAGTCACGGCACATTTTACACTGTACTGCTGCCTTTATATCCTTGTTCGGTGCAAAGTGGTCCATTACCATAGTTACCTTTTCCTTATCGTAAACGCCGCTTACACCTATTTTATTAAATTCCTTAATAGCAACAGGAGATGTAATATCGTTACCCAACACTCTGTCAAGATTAACAAGTATTAACTGTCCTGCCTCTACCTTATCAAGCCCTGCGTGAGCTGCTAAGATCTTTTGTGTCATTGTCATTGACATAATATATCTTCCTTTCTCTTTTGGCATACCAAAGTGCGTTAACAATAACGCACTTTGGTATGCCCACCACACACAAGGTGGTGGGTTTAAATCTACTAAATAATTTAACGACACCCGTTGTTTTAAAACGGGACGTCGAGGACGTCGTCCCCTACAATAAGGGAGCATCCTTGTGTGCATTTATCTGTTGATAATTGCGCCCTTATCGGCACTTGAAACCATTTGAGCATATCTCTTAAGATAGCCTGTGATGTTTTCTTTTCTCTTTATTGGCATTTCTGCACGGCGCTTGTTAAGCTCCTCATCTGACACCTTAAGCTCAATTTTGTACTCGGGAATATTAATTGAAATAATATCTCCGTCCTTTACGTAAGCGATTGTGCCGCCTGAGACCGCCTCGGGAGAAACGTGACCGATGGATGCACCGCGGGTAGCACCTGAGAAGCGTCCGTCTGTAATAAGAGCAACGTCCTTATCAAGACCCATACCTGCAATTGCAGAGGTTGGGGAAAGCATCTCCCTCATACCCGGACCTCCGCTTGGTCCCTCATAGCGGATAACAACAACGTCACCCTTAACTATCTTGCCTGCGTAAATTGCGGCAATTGCCTCTTCTTCACTTTCGTAAACCTTTGCAGGTCCTTCGTGAACAAGCATTTCGGGAGCAACAGCGCTTCTCTTAACCACGCAGCCGTCAGGTGCCAAGTTGCCCTTAAGCACAGCAATACCGCCTGTTTTGGTAAATGGATTATCTATAGGTCTTATTGTCTGTGGGTCGCGGTTTTGCGCGCTTGCAATATTCTCACCCAAGGTTTTGCCTGTTACGGTCATAACGCTTGTGTCAAGCAAGCCAAGCTTGTCAATTTCCTTAAGCACCGCATAAACGCCGCCAGCCTGGTACAAATCCTCCATATAGGTTGGACCTGCAGGGGCTAAGTGACAAAGGTTTGGTGTTTTTTCGCTGATTTCGTTCACGTAATCAAGGTTAAACTCAACACCGCACTCATTTGCGATTGCGGGCAAGTGCAGCATACTGTTTGTTGAGCAGCCAAGCGCCATATCAGCTGTAATTGCGTTTTTAATTGCTGCCTCTGTCATAATATCTCTTGGGCGGATGTTCTTGCGAACAAGCTCCATAACCTGCATACCTGCATGCTTTGCAAGCTCAATTCTTGCAGAATATACGGCAGGGATTGTACCGTTGCCCTGTAAGCCCATACCGAGAACCTCAGTTAAGCAGTTCATAGAGTTAGCTGTGTACATACCCGAACAGGAGCCACAGGTTGGACAAGCCTTGTCCTCAAATTCGCAAAGACCGCACTCGTCAAGAGTGCCTGCCTTATATGAGCCAACTGCCTCAAACATACTGGAAAGGCTTGTTTTGTGGCCGTCAACACGTCCTGCAAGCATTGGACCGCCACTTACAAATACAGTTGGAATATTAAGCCTTGCAGCAGCCATTAAAAGGCCGGGCACGTTTTTATCACAGTTCGGAATCATAACAAGACCGTCAAAGCCGTGTGCCATTACCATAGCCTCAGTTGAGTCAGCAATTAAATCTCTTGTTACAAGGGAGTACTTCATGCCAACGTGGCCCATTGCAATACCGTCACAAACGGCAATTGCGGGGAACATAATGGGGGTTCCACCTGCCATTGCAACACCAAGCTTAACTGCCTGTGTGATTTTATCAAGGTTCATATGACCGGGAACAATTTCGTTATATGAGCTGACAATACCGATCAAGGGCCTGTCAAGCTCCTCTCTTGTAAGACCTAATGCCTTATAAAGAGAACGGTGTGGGGCATTGTGTGAACCGTTTACAATTGTATCTTTAATCATTTGGATTTACCTTCTTCAATGTGTAGCGGGAGGGCGGACCCCTCCCCTACAAGAATACGCGATTATATTCGTTGCGGGAGGGCAACCCCCTCCCCTACAAGGATATGCGATTGTGTTTGTTACGGGAGGGCGGACCACTCCCATACAAGGATATGCGATTGTGTTTGTTGCGGGAGGGCGAACCCCTCCCCTACAAGGATATGCGATTGTGTTTGTTGCGGGAGGGCGGACCCCTCCCCTACAAGGATATGCGATTGTGTTTGTTACGGGAGGGCGGACCCCTCCCCTACGTAGTATCGCGAGAAAATTAGTTGTTGATAAACTTTTCTTCATCAGCCCAGCTGTAAAGCTTTCTGATGTCCTTACCAACTACCTCAGACGGATGCTCAGCGGCAATCTTTCTCATTGCGTTGAAGTGTACCTGTGAGCCTGCATCTGACATATCGAGCAAGAAGTCCTTTGCAAAGGTTCCGTCCTGGATGTCCTTAAGAACCTGCTTCATAGCCTTCTTTGTGTCCTCTGTAATAATCTTTGGACCTGTAATGTAGTCACCGTACTCAGCTGTGTTGGAGATAGAATATCTCATACCCTCAAAGCCGCTTTGGTAGATAAGGTCAACGATGAGCTTCATTTCGTGGATGCACTCAAAGTAAGCGTTTCTTGGGTCATAGCCAGCCTCTGTAAGTGTTTCAAAGCCTGCCTGCATAAGTGCGCAAACACCGCCGCAAAGAACTGCCTGCTCACCGAAGAGGTCAGTTTCTGTTTCTGTTCTGAAGGTTGTTTCAAGAACGCCTGCACGTGCGCCACCGATACCGAGGGCGTATGCAAGACCGATTTCAAGTGCGTCACCTGTTGCATCCTGGTGTACAGCAACAAGGCAAGGAACACCCTTACCAACCTGGTACTCGGAACGAACTGTGTGGCCCGGGCCCTTTGGCGCTACCATAATTACGTTTACGTTCTTTGGTGGCTTAATGCAACCGAAGTGAATGTTGAAGCCGTGAGCGAACATAAGGGTCTTGCCCTCAGTGAGGTTCGGCTCAATGCTTTCCTTATAAAGCTTAGCCTGCTTTTCATCATTGATAAGAATCATAATGATGTCTGCGTTCTTTGCAGCATCAAAGGATGTCATAACCTTTAAGCCAGCCTTTTCAGCCTTTGCCCAGGACTTTGAGCCCTCGTAAAGACCAACGATAACGTTAACGCCTGACTCCTTCAAGTTGAGTGCGTGTGCGTGACCCTGTGAGCCGTAGCCGATGATTGCAACGGTCTTGCCGTTTAACTTGTTAAGATCACAATCCTGTTGATAGTAAATGTTTGCCATAATATTTTTCTCCTTGGAATTATATAAAAATTTTATTAACTTATTTTTTCAGCACGCCTGTGCCACTGTTTTTGGAAAGCAGAGTTCCGCTTCCTCTTTCAAGAGCTACGATACCTGTGCGGCACATTTCGATAATACCGTAAGGAATCATAAGCTTTATAAATGCATCAATTTTTGATGGGTCCCCTGTAATTTCAACACACATTTCATCAACTGTGTAGTCAATTACCTTTGCGCGGTACACCTCAACTGCGGATAACACGTCTCCGCGTGTTTCCTTGTTATTTTTGATTTTGACAAGAGCAAGCTCACGCTTGATTGCCTCCTCTTCCTCAAGTACCTCAACCTTTTTTACGTTGAATAGCTTGCGAAGCTGATTTATAAGCTGCTCCTTTGCATATCCGTCACCGCTCAAGGAAATGGTAATACGTGAATATTCGGGACATTCGGTTTCACCAACTGTCAGGGCATCAATGTTGAAGCCACGGCGGGTAAACATACTTGTTACACGGGTCAAAACACCGAACTTGTTATCTACATAAACTGCAATTACAAATTTGTTATTTTTAGCCATTTTTGTCCCCTCCCTTTTCTACGATAATATCTTCAATGGAGCCGCCCGGCGGAAGCATAGGAAGAACGAACTCATCCTTATCAATAAGTGTATCAATTACAACAGGACCGTTTATTTCTACCGCCTTTTTAAAGGCTGCTTCAAACTCACCGATTGTATTTGCCCTCATGCCGACTGCGCCAAATGCCTCAGCCAGCTTAACAAAATCTGTCTTTCTTTCAAGCACTGTGTTTGAAAAACGCTTGCCGAAAAACAAATTCTGCCACTGACGTACCATACCCAGCACACCGTTGTTTGCAAGAACGATTACAAGCGGTATGTTATAGGTAACTGCCGTTGCAAGCTCATTCAAGTTCATGCCGAAGCTACCGTCACCTGTAATCAAAACCGTTGGGTCGCCTGTGGCAACACGCGCGCCGATTGCCGCACCTAAGCCAAAGCCCATTGTGCCAAGACCGCCGCTTGAAACAAAGCGCCTTGTTGTATCAAACTTGGAATATTGAGCAGCCCACATCTGATGCTGACCAACATCGGTTGTAATAATTGTGCGTGGGAGCTTATTTGCGTTGATAACGTCAAACACCATCTTAGGTGTCATTCTATCCCCAGCCAATTTAGCCGCCTTTTTTGCAATTTCCTCTTCCTTTTCCTTAAGCTCCATAACAGCCTTTTCCCAGCTGATATTCCTTCTTGCCTCACACTTTTCGGCAATTCTTAAGAAAGCATCGCGTACATCGGCAATTATACCTAAATCAACATTTACGTTTTTGTTTATTTCCGCAAAGTCAGGGTCTAACTGAATTATCTTGGTTCCCTTTGCGAACTTGGCAACATTACCTGTGGCCCTGTCACTGAAGCGGACACCTACACCGATAATAAGGTCAGCCTCCTTTTGCGCCATCGAGGATGCAAAGTGACCGTGCATACCCTGCATACCGAGGAACCTGTCACAATTGTCGGGAACAGCTGAAAGGCCCATAAAGGTACAACCGATGCAAGCATCTATTTTTTCAGCAAAATTTATAATTTCCTGTCCCATACCAAGGCCAGCCGCACCGCCACCGATATAGATGTACGGTCTTTTAGCCTCACCTATCATTCTGACAGCCTCATCAATCAGCTCCTCATCTGCCTTTGGCAAAGGGATTTTTGGTGTTACAGGCTGTGGCTCATACTCATAGGTTGCAACCTGTACGTCCTTTGGAACGTCAATCAATACAGGACCCGGTCTGCCCGATTTTGCAATTTGAAACGCCTCACGGATAGCGGGAGCCAAATCCTCAATTTTGTTTACAAAATAATTATGCTTGGTAATTGGAAGTGTAATACCTGTAATATCAATTTCCTGGAAGCTGTCCTTACCGATTAAGCTGCAAGGAACGTTACCTGTAACGGCAACCATGGGAATTGAGTCAAGCATTGCGGTTGCAATACCTGTAACAAGGTTGGTAGCACCGGGACCCGAGGTTGCAATACAAACGCCAACCTTACCCGTTGCCCTTGAATAACCGTCCGCTGCGTGGGCAGCACCCTGCTCGTGAGCGGTTAATATGTGGTTGATTTCATCTTTGTATTTATATAACGCATCATAAATATTGATAACCTGTCCGCCCGGATAACCGAAAACATCGGTTGTACCCTGCTCTATCAAGGTTCTTATGATGATTTCTGCGCCTGTTAGTTTCATACGCGCCTCTCCTTTATTTTATTTGAGCATTATGTTAATGGCGCTGACAAGAGCTTTGATTGATGCAACGATAATATCGCTGTCAACGCCTGCACCGTAGTAGGTTTTGCCATTACTTGAAATGCTTACGTAGGATGCCGCCCGTGAGGTTGTATTCCCCTCCAAGGCGTGCTGAGTATAGTTTTCGAGAACATAATCTATTCCCGTTAAGCTCTTAATTGCGTTGGAAACAGCATCCAAGCGTCCGTTACCTGTTGACACAACGGTTTCGCTCTTGCCGTTATACACAATCTGGCACTCTGCCTCTCTGCCACCATCAATTGACTTAAAGGTTGCGTTTTCAACATCAATGGCTGTTGCAACATTTACAAAGTCACGCATAAAGATGTCATAAACCTCTTTAGGCTGAAGCTCCCTGTGCTCATGGTCGGAAATGCTCTTGACGTGGTAGCCGAACGCCTCCCTCATCTTAGGTGGGAGATTATGGTTAAACTGAGTTTCAAGTATGTAACCGATACCGCCCTTACCTGACTGGGAATTGATACGGATAACATCCGCCTCATAAACCCTGCCAACGTCTGTGGGGTCGATTGGAAGATAGGGCACATCCCAGACTCGCTCCCTCTCCTGCCTGAATTTCATACCCTTTGCAATAGCGTCCTGGTGGGAGCCGCTGAAGGCTGCAAAAACAAGCTGACCGCTATATGGCTGCCTTTCGTAAACGTGCATCCTTGTAACCTTTTCATAAACCTCCGTAATTTTGGGAAGATTGGAAAAGTCAAGACCCGGGTCAATACCCTGTGAATACATATTAAGGGCTAAGGTAATAATGTCCACATTACCTGTTCTCTCTCCG
>SVRE01000024.1 GCA_015065005.1 Oscillospiraceae bacterium | reverse complement strand
CTTCGGTCTTTTTCTTTTCGACCATGAGAAAAATTCCAAGCGCGAGAATGGCGGTGGCGATCAGCTTGAATACCAGATTCGACGTCTCACCAAAGCAAATGATCGCGAGCAGGACAGTGAGTATCGTGCTTGACTTGTCAATGGGAACGACCTTATTGATGTCCCCCATCGAAAGCGCCTTAAAGTAGCAGATCCACGAAGCGCCCGTGGTAAGCCCCGAGAGAATCAAAAAGGCCAGTGGCTTGAGTTCGATTTCCACAATCGTGCCTTGCGATCCGACTACGAACACCATCACCCACGAAAAGATCAGCACCACAATGGTGCGGATCGCCGTAGCGAGGTCGGAGTCAGTCTTTTTGATACCGCATTTGGCAAGAATTGAGGTCACCCCTGCAAACACAGCGGAAAGTATAGCAGCAATCATCCAAAGCATGGTTTCATCCTCGCAAAATTTTCTTCATGGGTTTGCCCTTGGCAAGCTCGTCCACAAGCTTGTCCAGATAGTGCATCTCGAGCATCAAGGCCTTTCTTCTCCGCCTTTGTAATCAAGAAAGGAAAGACCTTGGCGAACGCCATATTGTAGAATATTTCGTTACTCATAACGCTTTGTGATCTCCTTCAGAATTTCCTCATCCGCCGGGCAGAACTCATAGTTTTGAATCTCGCTCGGTGTGATCCATCTAATATCGTTGTGCTCCAATTTCTGCGGTTCACCCTCTGAAATAGTGGCGTTGAATAATGTCAGATGCACTGTCAAGTCGGGATACTCGTGTACGACATCCATAAACACGTCACCTACAGAGAGTGTCACTGCAAGTTCTTCCTGACACTCACGGATGAGGGCTTGTTCTTTAGTTTCGGCATGCTCGACCTTGCCACCAACGAACTCCCAAAGAAGCCCTCTCGCCTTATGTGCAGGGCGTTGGCAGATCATAAATTTTTCGCCCTGCCATATGAGGGCTGCTACTACTTCAGTCATATTAACTCCTTATTTGGTTAAACCAAAATCATACTGCAAGTAATCCGGCAACTCGTTCTCCATGACAATATCGTAAAGATATGTCACAACATCCATGCCTTTTGTCTTGTCGAACTTCACCTGTTTGCGAGGATTGGTCATCTTTCCTTTACCAACATAGATGAACGGCAAAACAATGCCGTTTTCGTCAGACACCTTACGGATAAACAGGTAGGCATGTTCACTGTTCTGCTGCTTCTCTACATCTGCTGCAGAAACATTCGCCATACTCTCCCATTGGAACAGCGCAGGCTCGAGAAATTTATCGTTGTAATTCAGTCTATCTTCCTCTGCCAAATCCTTTTTGAGAGACGCAAAAATAACGACTTCTCTGCCGTAATAATATGTGCCGACCTGATTGTGCTGAGGGTTCTTTAAGAACTTCATCTGTACCTGATCCATGCGATAGCTCTGCCACAACTTGAAATCCGTTTCATCGCCAAAGTCGATGAAGTAACGAGTTAAGCCATAGGACAACAAATCAAGAATATACTCCTTGAAGTCCTCGTCCATCTCTACGGTAAGACTGAGCTTGTCCGCTTCCTTGCGTGCATAGCCATTCTCGTAGATATAGTGGAGAGCGTGCTCAATTTCCTCTGCTCTGCAACCACCGATATTCTGATTCAAGAACTGCTTAATTTCAGCGATATCAGTTATTCCCTTTACCAAGCAATCGAAAATCAGATACTCATGCTTTCTGACAAGTGGAAGCTGTGCAGACAGGTAATTTGCAAACAATACTTGTCTTTCCGAGAAGGTTGGAAGGTTTTCTTCTTCGATTCCACGAAGGAAATTGTAGTAGGATATGTTCTTCTTTCCACCGATTTTAATGCTCATAAATCTGAGAAGATCGGGAGCACAATCGTTGTTCAAGAAGTCCATGTGCTTCGGATAAAACTCCGAATTGATATATTTTTTGAAGTTGAAATAGTCCTGTTTCATATAGGACAGGCTATTGAAATTCTCGTTTTCTATGTAGTTGATAATCTCCTCTTTACTGAGGTCATCAACGTTGATTTCAACACCGTATTCGCGGAGTCCAAGAGCCTCAAAATCATCCCTAACAAGCTGTTGCATCAACTTCTTTTCAAGGATCAGATTTCTCGAAAGGCTGCCGAGCGCGAATGCTATTTGAACGCTTCTCTTGTAGCTGTTACCGATAAAGTCAAGAACAGTTACATAAGGCTTATTATCGTATTTGCGCAGACCGCGACCAAGCTGCTGAATGAAGATAGTCGAGGATTCTGTCGGTCGGAGGAACAACACCATATTTACGCCGGGGATGTCCACTCCTTCGTTCAGAATATCAACCGTGAACAGTATTTCGAGCTCCGCTTCATCGCTCTGCAGATCGTTATAAGCACGGATGCGCTCACCAATGTCGTTTCTACCCGTCAAATAAGCAGTCTTATAACGCTCACCCATTGCTTCGCACATCATTCTTGCATGCGTAACATTACGGCAGAAAGCAAGAGCTTTAAGCTTTCCCTGTCCTCTGTGTGACTCTATCTGCGCTGATATAAATTCGATATGCTCATCGTTTGCGAGCTGTGCAATCATCTTGCGTTCTTCGCTCTTGGAAAGTCCGTAATCGACAAGTTGGTCGCGGATACCATAATACTTAAACGGAACAACAAGCTCATTAATAATCGCATCCCGCAATCGGAGCTCATACGGAACGTTTTGGTCGAACAGATCAAATACGTCCTGATTGTCCATACGCTCAGGCGTAGCCGTCAATCCGAGCAAAAATTCGGGTTCAAAATAACCAATAATTTTCTTATAGGTTTCAGCTGTTGCGTGATGACATTCGTCGATGATGATATAGTCGAACTCATTCTTTGCAAACAGCTCGAGAGACTTGCACATCGTGATGTTAGTTGCGAATACGAAGTCCGCATCCATCTCCTTGTGCTCTCCGCTGAAAATACCGTATGTCACACTGTTCCCAAACACATCCGAGAAGGTTTCGAGCGACTTTTTCAAAATCGATCCTTCGTGAACAATGTAAAGGAGTCGCTTCGGATTGAAGTTGAGTGCATCGAAGGCTGCGAGATAGGTCTTACCGCTTCCAGCGGCCGCCACAACGAGTGCACGGCTTGTACCTACTGCTCTATAGCGGTTCAGCTCTTTCAAAGCCTTACGCTGCATAAAATTGGGCTTTATGCTGCTTGCGGTGAGGTCATAGTCCATATCCCAACGCTCAATCGCAAAGTTGAGCTTATTCGAATACAGGTTGATGATTTCAGTATTTAAAAGATGCGTTGCCGCCCATTTATCATCGAACTCTGCGCATGCCTGACTATACACTTCCGGCACGGTTTCGCGAACAACCACATCCCACCCAATATTTTTGAGCAAAGCGTAACGAGTGATATTGGACGAACCGATAATTACCTCATAGCAATCGTCAAACTCAAAAAGGTATCCTTTTGAGTGATATCCGAGAGTTGAATAATGGTTATCGTGGAAGCATTCGTAATCGAGATGACACTCAAAATTGCTGTGCTTACACTGAAGCGCAAAGAAACTCTTTATCGACTCAATATCGGTAAAGTTTTGATATGTAGAGGTAATAATACGTCCCTGCGCTCCGCGTTCAACCGCAGCTTCAATATCCTTGAACAGCAGAACAAGACCAGCCTTTTTGATAAAGCTGACCGAGAACGCAAACGACTTGCACCTGCGCAGGTTGTCCTTTATTTTATCGAGGAATGTTACCTCAGTGTAGTTGGTTAAAAATTGGTTAGTCATCCTACCACTTCTTTCTGTATTAACATTGAACTCGAAACATTATTTCTCCAGTTTGTGCTGCATGTCTTCTCTTTTGCATTAACAAATCCGGCAATGAAATCCGATTTTCAAGGATTTGTACTATATCTTGACCATCCATCAAAACCATATTGTTATTTCTAAACCCAGAATTCGAAGCAGTCTCCGTATATCCGTTAACTGAAACAAACAAGCCCAAAGTGTTTTTTAACTTGGATTCTATTTTTTCATGAAAAACAGATAGTTCCGTCTTATCTATGGGTGTTTTAGTCCATTTTGCTTCGATCAAATAATCTGCACCATCGAAGCTAAATGCACCGTCTATCTGTTCACCATCAATTTTAAAGGAATTTTTCGCATCAAGATCAAAGAAATTAAAAATATCAATTAAAAACTCCTCAAACAGGTAGCCTCTTCTTTGAGCATCTTCTATCTTGTACATATTCATAAATTTCGAATACATTTCTTGCAGCTTTTCCGAAGAATTCTGCATCTTCAAAATCTGTTCTTGATAGTTAGCTCTTTGTTCTGCTGCCACTTTTTCTTTTGCTTTTCTCGTAAAATATCCTTCCGCATTTTTTCTTAATGCATCAACAGAATCTTTGGCTTTTTTTAACTTATCTTTGCCGTCATCCCATCTTAACAAATGGGTGAAATCATCCATATCGCATATCAGTTCTATCAGATAAAGCAAATCTTCTTTATAGATATCCTGCCTATTAAACATTCGGTCAATAAGTTCGGAAACTATTTTATACTTAGTCAAATTCCAGTCTAATGTAGCCAATATTGAATTATTTCTAATCGAAATAGATAAAAAAGATTTTAAGTCGGATTTTTTCCAGTATATATTAGTTAAAGCGTTCTTTAGCGGCAAAGAAATGGACGGAGAAATAATTTTTGTTGATTTCATCATTCTCCCTCACTGGTATTTGGTATAATTTCAATAATATCATCAAGCGTACAATCAAGCGCCGTGCATATCTTTACCAGCACATCACTCGATACTGTTGCACCGTCTTTTTTCATCTTTGCGAGTGTTGCCGGGCTAATACCTGCTTTTGCAGCGAGCTCTTTACTCTTCATTTCGCGATCGATTAGTAGCT
This sequence comes from Oscillospiraceae bacterium, assembly GCA_015065005.1. Classification (GTDB taxonomy): domain Bacteria; phylum Bacillota; class Clostridia; order Oscillospirales; family CAG-272; genus RGIG2000. The sequence continues at coordinate 23,718 of SVRE01000024.1, read as the reverse complement.
TAAAAAGTTTCTTATAGCTTGCAGCCATTTTTTCACCTCATAAGATTATTGTTAAATAACACTTTTAACACCGTTTCAACATAGGCAACTCCAAACAATTCTTCAGCCAACGCTTTCTGTTGATTTGGAGTTAGCTTTGACAAAGACATTTTTGCTTTCATTATATCTGCCTTTGCCTTTTCATATGGATCTGTAGGTTCTATGTCTGGTACAATTTTTATCTTATCCATACATTGTTCCTCCTTGTAGGAATTATAAGTTGTTTGAATTTATTATAATACTTTTTTCGCCAAAATGCAATAGGAATCTCGAAAGAATTCAGCGATCTTGTAATTTGTTCAACCGTTGTATCTTTTTCTCTGCCCTTTTCTTTGATTACAGCATTCCAAATATTTACCGTAAACATCTTGACAAACTCCTTCATAAGAGTTACAATACAACACCCTCAAGCGCACGAATCCCTCAAGAAACCGACCACATAATCTGACCACAATTACTCTAAAGAAAACGATCCGCTCCCTTGATGCTTGACCACATCAAATTGGGAGCGGATTTTACGACCACATGTTTGACCACTTTCAGAACCGGACTACCCGGAGGCAGTAGCACGCGACGGACTTTGTATCAATTTTTTCGGACAAAAAAGCACGTATTGGACGCTAAATCACGCAAAAAACCATACCCCTTTGCTTGGGGTGGTAGAGGCCGCAAGTTCAAGTCTTGTCACTAGGACAATATCGAGTGTTAATAACAGATTTAAGTTATGGACACCCGATATTTTTTAACATTTCGTTGCAATTGTTGCGGCGGGATCTATTTTTCTTTGCTTGAAACGATTGCTTCCAGGTTGTCGTAGATGAATTGTTGGGCTGATGGGGAATACAGCACTGCTGTGTATTTGCCGTAGGGGCCCATTTTTTCTTCGGTGATTATGCCGATTTTGCTGCCCTGCTCTGTTGGAGATTTCCTGTGCTTATTATTGGCGTAGGTTATTACGCACAAAAATCCTGTTTCCACCAACCAGTCACTTATTGCGTTTGATGCAATCTTTTTAGTCTTTTCCTCGTCTATCAGAGAATTTAAATGCTTTGTTATTTCGGTGATAGTCAAGGGGTAGTCGGAGACTTTAATTTTTTCACGCTCCTCTTGGGAGAGTGAAAATGATTCTCTCTTTGGCTTTACCGCCCTTCCCTTTGTTATTCCGCCGTTTTCCACAACTTGACGCAAAATATCGGAAACGTAGAAAAAGCAACGTGAAAGTCTTACATTATTTGCAATATCCTTCTCGGGAATGGGGCTGTCATCCAACGGATTTATTCCGTTTGCCAGCTTATCAATAAAGGATTTGGCATACTCAATTCTTTCAAGCTCTGTCATTTTATACCTCTCGTTGTAAAGCTATGCTTCTATATAGATTATGCTGTTGCGCTCCAATCTTATTTCTAAGGTGTTATCAATAAATGGAGTTTTGGTGTACGGAGTATAGGTGTTATTTTCATCTATTAAGTAGATTTTTGCTTTTGACATATCACAGCCGCTGACGTCAACTGTTATATATTTACTGTTTTCGTTGTCATTTTCGGTGTAGTAGGTTATCATTGCACCTGTTTTTTCCCCGTTTTTAGCGGCTACGATATAAACATTTTCATCATCTGAGCTGCTTTGCACCTGTGTACCAAGCTCGAAAAGATTAGCATAGGTGTAAAAGGCGTAATAGCCCTTCAGCTCCTCATAGGTGTACATATCCCAAAGCCCGTTGAAGCCTGTGGGACGGGCATCATAATACATAAGCATATCAATGTCAGGGTTATTCTGGCATGCTGACATAACGGCAGCGGCGAAAGCAGCGCCCTTCATACTGATAACTTGCTTTATGGAATATACAAATTCCTTTGTCCAGCTTCTGACGTAGTTCCACTCATTCAAAATGCTTTCAACATCACCAAAGCCGTATTTTTCCAGCAGCCTTTTAATTCTTGTTCCCTTTATGGAAACATCACTCGGCTCTGTCCAATACCAATGCCAGGAGAAAAAGTCAAGAGGCACGTTGCCTTCATTGCTTATTGCCTGAAGAAACCTCTCCATAAAGCTTTCATCTCCCACAGAAGCGGGACCGCCGATTTTCAAGTGAGGGAAACAAGATTTCAAATGTCTTGAGGCGGTTATATAAAACCTTATGTAATCAGCCTCGTTTCCGCTCCAGCACTTTTTATTTGTTGCACCGTCCGGGTCAATATCCGGTTCATTCCAAATCTCCCAGTATTCAATGTTGTATTTATAGCCATTTGCCCAGCCTTCATTGTAATGCATGATAATATGTTCACATATTTCAGCCCATTTTTGAAAGTCACTGGGCATAATTGTACCGTATTTTTTTACCCCGTGCTCTATTTTTGAGCCTAAGCGGTAAAACGGCTTTGTTCCATACTCTATTATTTGAGAAATGTACAAGTCGGTACAAGCAAAATCATAGCTATTGGGGTCATTTACATCCGCATCAAAATCAGGAAATATTGCGTGAACATCTACTGTATGCTCTCCGCCGTAGCCTGCAAAAAATGAAGCATCGTGAACCCTTGCATATGGAATTCTTGCTGCCTTATATGACCATTCATTGCCTCTTGTTTGCTCCTTGCCTGCAACAACAGGGCCGTTGTTAACAGCGTGCATAACCTTGATTTTGCCTGTTTTCTTGGAATAATCAATTTTAACTGTACTCATTATTTTTCCTTTTTAGCCTGTGTGATGGCTTTAATTTTCTTCATATCAAACTTTGGCTGTCTTTCGTATGTATATAAGCCATTAACCTCTTGCTCTACATCGTAAAGCTGAGTATAGCAGAAGCCACAAAGATATGGGCTGTTTATTAATGTCTTTGTAAGATATTCGTACCTGTCAAGGAACTCCTCCTCGGTTTTCGGTCCGTTGCCGTAGCCCCAGCCACCAACACCGTCTGTATCCCATTGGATACCACCGTATTCACTTAAATAAAGAGCCATATCCTTGAAGTCTATTGACTTTTGGTATCTCCTTATCCAATCGTGATTTGGGTGGTTATCGTAATTATTGAGCATTTCCTCTTGAGTAGGTGCTAAATAAATCTTTTCAAAGTCTTCCTTGTCCTGGATATAATCGTGAAGGTCATATATATCAGAAACAACCTGATAGTTACCGCTTGTGCCTACGCAAGGACGAGTTGTATCCATTGTTTTTGTCGCATAATACATAGCTCTTACAAAATCATCGTTTTGATGTCTGAAATCATAATCCCAGGTTTCATTCAAAGGACACCAGCCGATAATTGACGGATGGTTGAAGTCCCTTGCTATTTCTCTCTGCCATTCAAGCATAAAGGGAGTCAGATGCTCCATATTTGAGTAGTCAAGTCCCCAGTTTCCTGTTTCGCCAAATACGAGATAGCCGAGCTTGTCGCAGTGATATAAAAATCTTGGCTCAAACACCTTTTGATGCAATCTTGCACCGTTAAAGCCTGCATCAAATGACAAATAGATGTCCTTTACAAGCTCCTCATCTGTTTCGGCTGTGTAAATGCCCTTTTTATAGAAGCCCTGGTCAAGAACTGTACGGAGATAAAGCGGCTTACCGTTGAGTAAGTAGTTTTTGTTATCAAATGCAGTTGTACGAATACCAAAATAGCTCTTTACCTTATCCTTGCCATAGAAAAGCTCAAGATCATACAGTCTGCCGTGTCCAGCCTCCCACAAATGAACCTCACTAAGCTTTAATGTAAGACGGCTGATGCCCTCTCTCAGCTTAGCACTTACCTCACCTACATTTTTACCCTTGTAGGATGCTACTGCGCCAAATTCCGCATTTCCTATTGTTTCAATTTCAAGCTGAACGCTCTTGTCTTCAATTGATGTATAATACTTTACGGACTTGATATAATTTTTCTCAACATATTCAAGCCAAACTGTTTGCCAAATACCTGTTGTACGGGTATAATCACAGCCCATTGAATAATAGTTCTTGGACTGCTTGCCTGACGCCTTTCCCCTTGGATGGGTGTCAATTGCGCAAACGGTGATAATATTTTCCTTACCCATTTCAACATAATCGGTAATATCAATATCAAAGCCTACATATCCACCGATATTGTGGTAAACCTGCTTTTTATTTATGTAGATGTAGCTTTCGTAATCAACCGCGCCAAAGTGCAAAATAACCCTTTTGTTGCATTTCTTGATTTTAACTCTCTTTAAATACCAAACACAGTTTAAAAAGTCCGTGTTGCCTATGCCCGACAAAACGCTTTCGGGACAGAAGGGTACTATTATTTTTGAATCAAGGCTTTCTCTTTCGTAGAATTTTCTATCTCTGCCGCTAACACCGCGATCAAGCTCAAACTCCCATTCTCCGTTTAAGTTAACCCAGTTTTCTCTTTCAAATTGGGGATTGGGATGCTCAGGTCTTGGAATGTTCATTTTAATTATCTCCTTAAATTTTTTTCATTAATTTTGAAACATAAGATGCCATAAGCTTTTTTGTGCCTACGTTATCAAATGCGATTTCATACATATAATCGGTGCTCATTGGGATTACATTCAAAATCACGCCCTGTCCGAAGGTGATGTGACTTATCCTGTCTCCGATTGAGAAAGCAACCAAGGGTGCTTTCTTTTCTGTTTTTGCGTAATTGTTAAAGTTGTATTTAGGGGTATTGCTTGATTGTGCAAAGCTGTTTCTCATATTTGCAAAGGTGTTATCCTTTTGGATATCAAGGTATTCCGGGTCAATTTCGCGCACGAAGCGTGAAAGCATATTCCTTTGTGTCATACCGTAAAGCATTCTTTCCCTTGCATGGGTGATTATCAGCTTTTTCTTTGCTCTTGTTATGGCAACGTAAGCAAGACGCCTTTCCTCCTCAATTTCCGATGGCATTGCCAGGGACTGGCTGCCCGGGAACACGTTTTCCTCCATACCAGGCAAGAAAACTATTGGAAACTCGAGTCCCTTGGAGCTGTGAATGGTCATAAGCGTTACCGCATCTGCGTTTTCATCATATCGGTCAACGTCAGAAACCAATGCAACCTCCTCCAAAAAGCCTGAAAGTGTTGGCTCCTCTGCCTCATTTTCGTACTCTCTTACCGCCTCACACAAGGAGTCCAAGTTTTCAAGCCTTTCCGCCTCACTTTGTCCCAAGGCAATAAGTGCGGCTTCATAGCCTGTGCGCTTAATTACCTCCTTTACAAAGGCAGACAAGGTCATTTGCTCCATATCATCCATTAAATTTTCCATCGTTTTGGCAAAGGAAACCATACTGTTTGCGGCAATTTTGGGAATCGCGTTATAATCTGTGGCTTTTCTCAAAACCTCAAGAGTAGGAACGCCAAGCTCCTCGGCAATCAAGGATGCGGCATCAAAGGACGCGTCCCCAATTTTGCGCTTTGGCTCATTTACAATACGGCGAAGCCTTATACTGTCACTTGGGTTGTTGATAACGGATAAATATGCAATTATGTCCTTTACCTCCTTACGGTCATAGAACCTGAGTGCGCCAAGCATACGGTATGGAATACCGCTTTTTGCAAACATTGTTTCAAGGTTCATTGACTGCGCGTTCATACGGTAAAGTATGGCAAAATCACGGTACTCAAGGCTTTTTTCTTTTTTAAGCTTTACGATTTGGTCGATTATGTACCTTGATTCCTCATTTTGATTAGGTGTTTCCTTAACGACAATTTTGTCGCCCTCTTCATTTTTGCACCACAGTGTTTTCATATGCTTGTGCTGATTGTTCTTGATTACACTGTTGGCGGCATTAAGAATATTGGAGGTGGAGCGGTAATTTTGCTCTAATTTTATAACCTTGGCATCATAATATTTTTTGTCAAAGTTCAAAATATTCTCAATGGTTGCGCCGCGGAATTTATAAATACTCTGGTCATCATCGCCAACTACCATTACATTCCTGTAAAAGTCACCAAGAAGGGACACAAGAACAAACTGCGCCTTGTTTGTATCCTGATACTCATCAACGCAAATGTATTTGAACTTGTTTTGATAGTGGGCAAGGACGTTTTCATCCTTTTCAAAAAGCTGTACGGTTTTCATAATGATATCATCAAAGTCAAGAACATTGGAGTCCATTAAGCGCTTTTGATAAAGCTCATAAACTCTTGCAATTTCCTTGTATTTTGCATCATTACCTACCTCGAAGGCATAGTCATCAGGGGTCATAAGCCTGTCCTTAGCCCTGCCTATTTCGTTCATAACGGTTTTGATTGCCAAGTACTTTTCATCAATATTCAAGTCCTTCATACACTTGGAAACGACCTTTTTGGCATCGTCTGTATCGCAAACGCTGAAGCCCGGACGGTAACCAACCTTTTCACCGTGTGAGCGCAAAATTTTCATACATACGGAGTGGAAGGTGCCAGCCCAAATGTCACTTGCGTTTTCGTGCAATTGCTTTTCAAGCCTTGCTTTGATTTCATTGGCTGCCTTGTTTGTAAAGGTGATTGCCAAAATGTTATATGCTTTACAAGGGTTAAAGGATAAAACCCTTAAATAATTCTCTATTAAGTCCTTATCGTTGCTTTTTGCACCGTTTTCCAAATCCTCAATGGCATCGGGGGTGATAAAATCAGGAATTTGCTCAGTATAATAAGCATCACCGTATTTAATTATGTGGGCAATTCTGTTTACCAAAACTGTTGTTTTTCCGCTGCCTGCTCCTGCAAGAATTAAAACAGGGCCGTTTACTGTATATACAGCTTCTCTTTGCGGCTCGTTTAAAAAGGAATAATATTTATCAAAAAGAGCATGCTTGGCTATTCTATATCTTTGCTTTTCTTGTTCTGTCATTTCTTGTTTCCGTTTCTTTATAATATATCAGTTTAATTTTAACATATTAATATTAAAAAGTAAATACAAATTTGTTTACAATGCAGAAAAAAATCAGCGGAAAATTCCGCTGATTTTTTAATATTGTTTAGCTTTATTCTTCAGGCACATATCCCCAAATAACGGGGCGGTCAGAAGAATTCCATTCGGAATTCCATCCGCTTGGCTGGCTTTCTGCTTCGCAATAAATTTCGAGATTTTCACAATATAGGAACGCAGATTCATCGATGCTTGTTACGCTGTCGGGAATTGTTATGCTTGTAAGACTTGTGCATTTACGGAACGCAGCTCGGCCTATACTTATTACACTGTCGGGAATTACTATGCTTGCAAGGTTTGTGCAATCATCGAACGCAGATTCGCCTATGCTTGTTACACTGTCGGAAATTACTATGCTTGTAAGATGTGTACAATCTTCAAACGCAGATTCACCTATGCTTATTACACTGTCGGGAATTACTATGCTTGTTAGGCTTGTATAACCATTGAAAGCGTATCTCTTTATTTCTGTAACTGTATTTGGTATTACCATCTCTGTTACAAGCTCTCCTTTTATGTATAGGTTATTTGAATAACATAATGGATTCGATTCACGTTCAGCAAAGTATATATTGCACCAGTTCTCTTTGTCTCCGAGATAATTCACGCTTGTTAGGCTTGTACAACGAGAGAATGCATCTGCACCTATGCCTCCAACACTTTCCGACATTGTTAGGCTTGTTAGGCTTGTACAGCCACAAAATGCATATTCACCTATACCTTCAACACCTTCTGGTATTGTTAAGCTTGTTAAACTTCTACAATCCATAAATGCTCTATCGCCTATGCTTGTTACGCCGTTGCCTATTGTAACGCTAATAAGGCTTGTACAATTCCAAAACGCATCATAGTCTATTATTGTAACGCTTTCCGGTATTGTTATGCCTTTTAGGCTTGTACTATTCTTGAACGCATTTTCGCCTATGCTTGTACATATGCTGTTTTCTTCAAATACAACATTTGTTATTTTTGCTATGTCTGCTGCATTCGAACGGAATAATTTGCTTGGTATTTTAGTTACTTTACCTCCTATATTTACTGTTATTCCATTACCACTCTTGCCTGCATTGTCAAATATAAAGTCGTTGTCATCTACATCCCTCATTTCAACCGCGTTAAAATTAATTTCCGTTAAATTTGTGCAATTCTTGAATGCCGTATCGTATATGCTTTCAATACCATCTCCTATTGTTACACTTGTAAGGCTTGTGCAATCTTCAAACGCACTATAACCTATGTGTGTGACACTCTTTCCTATTATCATTCTTGTAAAGCTTGTGCAACCTTTAAACGCATAATTTTCTATAGATCTTATAGGTAAGCCCTCATATGTGCCTGATATATAAAGCTCTGTATTTGTACAAGTGCCCACGCCTGAAACAATATAGTATTCACCATTTGGACTTAAAGTATATTCAAGTCCTTCGCTTGGCTCCCTTTCCTCACATACAGTGCAATATCCATCACTATATTTGTGTGCATTTGCTTTGATTTTTTCAGTTACACTGTAACCGCAGGAACACTTTTTCTCTTTCAAGCCCAACTCCGTACAAGTTGGTGCTATAGTAATGTTCCATTCACCGTATGTATGTTTGTGCGTTGAAGCATTGTCACCACTTTCATTGCCAACGCAAGATACCAATGCAAAGCACAGGCACAATGAAAGCGCAAGAATACATGATGCTAAAATTTTTCTTTTCATTTTTGTTTTTTCTCCTTTATTTTTATTTCATATGCAAATAAGGAAAACCTTCCCTCCATCACGCTAACGTCTGAATCCCTTAACCTCATTCTTCGGTTTGGAAAATCCGTCTGGTGCCACCTCCCTCTGCACATAAGGAGATTATTTATACAAAAAGCCATATGACAAGTTAACCTTGCCATATGGACTATGTATCAAGTTATTAAATTTTGACGCGCAAAAAAACACAGTGTTAGCCTCTGTCTGTATGTAGGAGAATATCGCATTGTACTTCATTTTTGTCAAGCCTCTTTTGGTAATTTTTGTATTTAATTTATTATAACACAGTTATTTTGCGGTGTCAAGTGATTACTAACGTTTTGCTTGCGGTTGTTGCTTGAAGCTATGACTCTGCGTCTTGAGGATTACGTCGTAGGGAATTGTGAAATTGTATGACTGAATTGATAAGTTAGATTAAATACATAGATCCCTCCACTTCGGTCGGGATGACAGGAGGGGTGTCGAGATGACAACAGGGAATGCCGGGGCGACAGATTTGAGATCCTTCGCTACGCTCGAGGATGAAATAGTAGGAAACCTGGGCTGCACCTCGAAAATGGCAATGAGGTTATTGTTGGTTGTCTTTGGCGGTGTTGATTGAGGAAATTAGCATTACACGGATGCTTGTACATACATTTTCTAATTCTTTATATTCAAACTCACCAATATAATTTGTTTTATACAAAAGCTCGAGCCAATAGCCTGTTTCATTGGCTTCTTTAAGGGCGATTTGCATTTTTGAAATAAAATCCGCTTTTCCGTGAGCATATTGGGCTTCACGAATGTTAGCTCCAATGGATGTACCGCTTCTTCCAATTTGATTGGAAATAATGGATTCTTTATTTTGCTTGAGTTCTTTTACAAGATTTATTATTAAAATTGCAAACTCCATGGACCTATCACGCAATTTAGAATTAGACATAAGCAATATCCTTTCGATATCAAGTTATCGCAGACAACGTGAAGTCGCGGCTTTGCCGCGGTGAAGCGTATCGCTACGCTTACTGTGAAGTATTGTTCCGTTGGAGCGATGTGAAGTTAAGTGTTCCTTTTTGCGTACCGAAGGTAAACTTCACACACATAGTGCACTTCTCTTGCGATGCATACTTCACGTTCTGCCAAGCGGAACACTTAGTTCAAAAAAGACACATTTGCTCAGCAAATGTGTCTTTTTTGTGGTGCCGGTGATCGGGGTCGAACCGATACGGTATCGCTACCACTGGATTTTGAGTCCAGCACGTCTGCCAATTCCATCACACCGGCTTATTTACTCGACTATTCTATCACAGATTTTCCAACTTTGCAATACCTTTTTTAAATTTTTTTAAAAAATTATCTTTCTACTGTTTTGGTTGATACCAAATTGATGCCCTTTTCTGTAAAATTGCGCAAAACTATGTCGCCAACGGTTATTGGCGCCTTTGCTTGCAGCTTTGATATTTTTTTCATTGCCTTCTTTAATTTTTCCTTTTGTATAGGCTTATCGGTCTTTACGGGCAAAAGCGTTGATGTTTCGCTTTTTATCTTTACCGTTGTTGTTAGTATCATTTCCATTTTACTTCTCCGATGCGCAAATGGTTATTTCCTTGGCATCCTTTATTTTTTCGGCTAATTCCTCATTAACCAGGATTTTTCCTGTTTCAAGCCAGGACATACTTCCCTTTTCGCGTGAATATATTTCCTCGCCATCCATTTTTATTGTTATCAAGAGGTTTTTGTATTTTCCGTTTACTCTGAAATAGATTACACTGTTCTCTATCCCTTCCTCGTAAACGTCTAAATGCTGCGGTACGGAATAAAGTATCCTTTCACCGTTTTTAATTCTTACCGTATGCTCGGGCTTTTCTGTTTTTTTGTCAAGATATCTTTTTACAGAAGCACCTACAATTTGCGCCTCCTCAACTATAAAGTCAACAATATCGTGAATTCTTACTGCGTTACCGCAGGTAAAAATACCCTTAACATTTGTTTCAAAGTATTGGTTTACATACGCGCCAGTTGTTCTTGTATCAAGCCTTATTCCTGTTTCCTTTATTATCTCGTTTTCGGGAACAAGACCGCATTGATAAACAAATGAATCGCATTTAATTTTTTGCTCTGTTCCCTTTATTGCCTTACCGCGCTTGTCAAGGTGTGCAATCTCAACCGCCTCTATCCTTTCCTTACCGAAAATTTTAGTTACGGTATGGTTATAATACAAAGGAATGTCAAAATCCTCAAGGCACTCTTTAATATTTTCATCCGAGCCCTCGGCATACTCCTTTGGCTCACAAACGCAAGCAACCTCTCCACCCTCCAAAACCAAGCGGCGAGCAACTATCATTGCAAGGTCACCTGAGCCTAAAACAACGGTTTTCTTGCCCGGCATATAACCCTTTAAGTTAACTATCCTTTGAACAGCACCTGCGGAAAAAACACCTGCCGGACGGGTGCCGCCGATTTGCAAAGCGCCCTTTGTTTTTTCACGGCAGCCCATAGCAAGCACAATTGCCTCCGCCTTTATGGTGCAATAGCCGTATTTAGGGGAAACCAGCCTTATCCTTTTTTGCTTGTCAACAGACAAAACGGTTGAGTCTGTAATATACTCAATTTCAAGCTGCCTTATACCGTCACTCAGCATCGAGGCAAGCTCTGTCCCTGTTACAACCTCATCAAGATAGCTTTTACCAAAGCCCGAGTGAATACATTGGTTAAGGGTGCCGCCGATTTCACTGTCACGCTCTATAATCAAAATATCACTTGGCTCTATTCCGTTTTGACAGCAAGAAAGGGCGCAAACAAGACCAGCAGGTCCTGAGCCGATTATTACTACCTTTTTATCCATATTTTCTCACTTTGTTTTGCCATATAAGATGTTTGAATTTGATGTGAATTTCTTCACCTCAGACAAAGGAATATCAAATTCCTCCGCTATAAGCTCTGCAATTCTGGCACGGCAATAATTGCCCTGACACCTACCCATACCTGCACGGGTGCGCCTTTTCACCATATCTAAGGTGTGAGCAGGGATTGGACGGTGGAGCGCATCAATTACGTCACCCTCTGTTACCATTTCACAGCGGCAAAGGATTTTTGCATAGCTTGGGTTGCTTTCAATAGCCTTAACCCTTTCCTCCTCATCCATTTCATAAAACTGCTTACAGTTGCCGTTTTTGGTCCTTGTGCTTATATAGTTTTTCCTTTCGGTAAGCGCCAATCCACAGCCCTTAAGAATATCGAGCACGTATATGCCGATTGCAGGGGCGGAGGCAAGACCCGGGGACTCAATTCCCGCCACGTGAACAAAGTTTTTAAACCTTTCCGATTCCTGAATATAGAAATCCCCGCTTGTTGGCGTTGCACGCACACCAGCAAAGGTTGTAATTGTGGATTCGAGCTTAATATCGGGTACGATTCTTTTCGCGCCCTCTGCAATTTCCTCCAGCCCCTCCTCAGTTACACTTGTATCAACCTTGGAATCAACCACGTTTGCATTAGGGCCGACAATAATATTACCGTCAACTGTTGGAGAAATCAAAATACCCTTACCCTTTTCGCTTGGAGTTACAAAAAGGGTGTGGGATGCTGTTTTTATCTCGCATTTATCAAGGAGCATATACTCGCCACGGCGAGGAATGATGTCAAAGGGTAGCTTTTCACCAAGCATACCTGCAATTTCATCAACAAACAAGCCAGCCGCATTAACAACATACTTGGATTTTACCTTTTTCTTGCCACAGCAAAGGGTATAATACTCCCCATCATAATCTATTTTGGAAACCTTAAATTCAAAGTAGAATTTTGTGCCGTTGGTTACCGCATTTTCACACAGCGCATATGCCAAATCATATGGGCAGACAATGCCTGCGCTTGGCGCCCAAAGTGCATAGTTTGCATCATCCGACACCATAGGCTCCATTTGGTGCAAGCGATCCTTATCTATAATCTCCAGGTCCGGCACACCGTTTTTTTCACCCCGTGATTTTAAGAGCTTTAAATGCTCTAAATCCTTATCGGTATATCCGATAACCAAGGAACCGCATTTTGAATAATGGACACCAAGGCTTTTTGTAAGCTCCTCCATCATTTCACAGCCCTTGACGTTAAGCTGAGCCTTCAAGGTCCCCTCCTTAGCATCGTAGCCTGCGTGAACAATTGCGGAGTTTGCACGGGTTGAGCCTGAGGCAGCATCAATCCCTGCCTCTAAAACTGCGACTTTTACATTATATTTAGCAAGCTGATACGCGGTTATTGCACCGGAAATGCCTGCACCTATTATTACAACATCATAAGATGGTATAGCCATTTATTTACCTCCAATCAGGTACTTACCTGTTTATTTTACCATATTTGCCACTTTTTTTCAAGGCGATTACTTGATTATTATTTTAATTTATGTTAACATATATCTACAAAATGTATGTTTATTCGTTTGTGGAGGTGCTTTATGGACTTTTTTCAGCTAAATGCGGGGGCGTTGGCTTACTTAGGGGATTCTGTCCTTGAATGCTTGGTCAGGCAAGCATTGATTTTAAAGGGATATGAAAAATCCGCCCATTTGAATAAGGAAGCGCTTAATTACGTTACCGCTGTTAACCAGTGCAAGGCTTTCCACAACATTGAGGGCTGCTTGACGGAAACGGAGAGTGCTATCTTTAAAAGAGGCAAAAACTGCTCACACTTGAACATTCCCAAAAGCGCCTCCCCCATTGAATACAAGACCGCAACGGGCTTTGAGGCAATTTTCGGTTATTTGCATTTGACAAAGGACAATAATAGGATAAATGAGCTTTTTACGCTTGCTTATCCAGAGCTTTAAATCTTACAGGGGCTTGCCCCTGTAATTTTTTAACAAAAAATTCAACATTTTTCCAAATATGCTTTATTGACATTAATTTTATATAGTGCTATAATCTATTGTAATAAATTATGAAAGGAAAATGATATGCTTAAAAACGTAAAAAAGTTAGCTTCATATATTGGTGAGTATAAATTAGCGGCTATACTTTCACCCGTTATTGTTGCATTAGAGGTTGTAATGGAATGTCTTATTCCTTTTTTGACGGCGGACCTTATCACCTTTATCGAAACGGGCTCTAAGGATAGCTTGCTGACACACTGGCTTGTTTCCTTTGTGCAAAGCAATATTTCACAAAACAGATTAGCTGTAGTCGGTACTTACTGTACCATATTGATTGTTATGGCACTTTTATCATTAACCTTCGGTGCTTTGGCAGGCATTTATTGCTCAAAGGCTTCCTGCGGCTTTGCAAAAAACCTACGTACCGGGCTGTTTAATAAATCCCAGGATTTTTCATTTGAAAATATTGATAAATTCTCAACCTCAAGCCTTGTTACAAGATTAACAACGGATGTTACTAATGTTCAGCAGTCATTTATGATGATTATAAGAACTGCCATTCGTTCACCCCTTATGTTCATCTTCTCTATTACTATGGCATTTATCCGCGGCGGAAAGATGGCACTGATATTTGTAGTTGTGGTGCCGATTTTGCTTTTCGGCTTAATCTTCATTGCCAAAAAGGCTATGCCTATATTTAAAAAGGTTTTCAAAAAATACGATACCCTCAACGCTTCCGTGCAGGAAAATGTACACGGTATGAGAGTTGTAAAATCCTTTGTGCGTGAGGAATACGAAACCGAAAAATTTGAAGATGCATCAAAGAACGTAGCCGGTGACTTTACAAGGGCGGAAAAAATTCTTGCCTTTAACAACCCAACCATGTTCTTGTGTATGTACACTGTAATGACTACACTTTGTCTGTTTGGCTCCAAGCTTATTATCAGCTCCAACAGCACTGTGTTCAGAATCGGTGACTTCTCCGCCCTGCTTACCTACGGTATGCAAATACTTATGAGCTTAATGATGCTTTCCATGATTTTTGTTATGATTACAATGTCGGGTGAAAGCGCAAGGCGTATTTGCGAGGTTTTGGACGAGGAATCAACAATTAAAAATCCCGAAAATCCTGTTTACGAAATCAAAAACGGTGATATTGAATTTAAAGACGTTAGCTTTAAGTATGCTGCACGTGCGGAAAAGTATGCCCTTTCCAACATTAATTTGACTATCAAGTCGGGACAGACGGTTGGAATTATCGGTGGTACGGGTAGCTCAAAATCCTCATTAATTCAGCTTATTCCAAGACTTTACGATGTTACAAAGGGTCAGCTTTTGGTTGGCGGCGTTGACGTAAGGGAATATGATATTACCGCTTTACGTGACAGCGTTGGCATTGTGCTTCAAAAGAACATTTTGTTCTCGGGCACTATCAAGGAAAATTTGCGTTGGGGAAACAAGGATGCAAGCGATGAGGAAATGGAGCGCGTTTGCAAGCTTGCCTGTGCGGATGAGTTCATACAAGGCTTTCCTGACAAATATGACACCTATATTGAGCAGGGCGGAACTAACGTTTCCGGTGGACAAAAGCAACGTCTTTGCATTGCAAGAACACTTCTTAAAAAACCGAAAATCCTTATTCTTGATGACTCAACAAGTGCTGTTGACACAAAGACAGACGCTATGATACGTAAGGCAATGGCAGAGGAAATACCCGATACTACAAAGATTATTATTGCGCAACGTATTTCCAGCGTGCAGGATGCGGATTTGATTATTATTCTTGATGACGGTAAAATTAATGCAATCGGCAACCATACTTCTCTTCTTGAATCAAGCGAGATTTATAAAGAGATTTACACATCACAGATAAAGGGGGCCGGTATAAATGAATAAGACTGTTAAAAATCCACGCCAGCCTAACATGGGCAGACCTGCAAAAAGGGCGAAAAAAGGAACTCTTACAAGAGTTTTCAAATATGTGTTCACCTTTTATAAGGCTCCGTTTATTTTAGTGCTTATCTGCATTGCACTAAATGCACTTGCTACCGCTTTGCCGGGTATCTTCCAGCAAAATGTATTAACCTCGGTGCAAGATGCCTTAAGCTTAATTGACCCCACAAGGCTTGACGCAAACGAGCTTAGTGAGTTGCTTTCACGTTGGGATTTGCCAGCGGATGCACTATTAGGCGGAGGAATGACAACGCAAGAGGCGTTAGGCGTTGTTTACCCCGGAATTGTTAATACTGTAATTGCTCTAATTTGTGTTTATGCTGTAGGCTTGATCGCCTCCTTTATACACACAAGAACCATGGCAACGGTTACACAGGGCTTTTTGCACAAAATGAGAACGCTTATGTTCGGCAAAATGCAAAGGCTCCCTATCAAATATTTTGACACCCATACACACGGCGATATAATGTCACACTACACAAACGATATTGACACCCTTCGCCAGCTTGTTTCCCAATCTATACCGCAAATTATCACATCCTGTATAATTATTGTTACGGTTCTCTTTGTAATGCTCTACTTCAGCCTTTGGATGACCCTTCTTGTTCTTCTGGGGGTTAGTGCAATTGCACTTGTTTCAAAGAAAATCGGCGGTGGCGGTGCCAAGTACTTTGTAAGACAGCAAAGAATACTCGGTCAAAGCGAGGGCTACATTGAGGAAATGATTAACGGCCAAAAGGTTGTTAAGGTATTTAACCATGAGCCAACCACCAAGGAAGAATTTGACAGGCTTAACACACAGCTGTGCAAGGATGCCACTACCGCTAACAAGTACGCAAACACGCTTATGCCGATTATTAACAATATTGGCCATATTCTTTATGTGTTCATTGTATTTGTGGGCTGCTTGCTTGTTGTATTAAAGGTGCCCAACATTTCCTTCTCCGGTATGGATATGAGCATTCCTACCGTTATTGCCTTTATCGGTATGTCCAAGCAATTTACAAACAATATTTCACAGCTTTCACAGCAGGCAAACGCTATCATTATGGCCCTTGCGGGAGCTGAGCGCATTTTCGAGCTGCTTGACGAGGAGCCTGAGGTTGACAACGGCTACGTTACACTTGTTAATGCTAAATATGATGAAAACGGAAATCTTGTGGAAGCTGACAAGCACACGGGTATATGGGCTTGGCGCCATCCCCACGCGGCAGACGGTACTGTTACCTACACGCGCGTTGAGGGTGATGTAAGGCTCAATGAGGTTGACTTTGGCTACGTTGAAAACAAAATTGTTTTACATGACGTTTCCATTTACGCAAAGCCGGGACAAAAAATTGCCTTTGTTGGTGCAACAGGTGCCGGAAAAACCACTATAACCAACCTTATAAACCGTTTTTACGACATTGCTGACGGAAAAATAAGATATGACGGCATTAATATCAACAAAATCAAAAAGGATGATTTAAGGCGTTCTCTTGGCGTTGTGTTGCAGGATGTAAACCTGTTTACCGGTACTGTTATGGACAATATCAGGTACGGTAAGCTTGATGCAACGGATGAGGAATGTATAGCGGCGGCTAAGCGCGCAAATGCCCATTCATTTATTGAAATGCTCCCTGACGGCTACAATACAATGCTGACAGGCGGCGGCAGCGGACTTTCACAGGGACAGCGCCAGCTTATTTCAATTGCAAGGGCGGCAGTTGCTGACCCTCCTGTTATGATTCTTGACGAGGCTACCTCCTCCATTGATACAAGAACAGAGGCTATTGTGCAGGCAGGCATGGATGCCCTTATGCAGGGCAGAACAGTTTTTGTTATTGCGCACAGGCTGTCAACTGTCCAAAACTCTGACGTTATTATGGTGCTTGACCACGGTAGAATTATTGAACGCGGCTCACACGATGACCTTATCGCACAAAAGGGTAAGTACTATCAGCTTTACACCGGTGCATTTGAGCTTGAGTAAAAAGGCTTGCGTTTTTAAGACAATACCATTTGGTTCATAAAAAAGCTGTATAACAAAAACAGGAAAAGGAAGCCACCTTTTCCTGTTTTTTAATTTTTAATTATATAGCATAAGCTCGTTGTCTTCTCCTATTCTTGTAAGCGTATCCAACTCAAAATTCTTTGATGTGTCAATATAGTCAAAAAGCTCCTGCTCTGCCAATGCGGAGCAAAGCTTATTTTTTGACTGAATAAGCGTTACTGTCTTTTGGCTTAAAAGATGATTTAATACAATCTCATCTAAAGAAAAATCAGTAATCCCGCTTGAAAATACAATAAAAAAGCGGCCAATCAAGCTGCCCTTTATTTTTAAAAGCTTGTCCCTTGTACTTTCTGTTAAAAAAGCGTTTACGTTAAACACCTCTATGTTATTCAACCTGTAATAATCACTGTCAACTGTATTATTATCTTTGGTGAACACGATAAAGCTTTTAAAGCCGTATGCTACAAAATGATTTATTATTTTGTTTGCGTTTTTATAATCTAAAACTATAACTCTCATTACATATTACTCCTTTTTTAGTAATATGTGTGTTTCAGCTTTGCTTTATTCAAGCAAAAATTAAAGCACAGGAAATCCTGTGCTTTAATTGATTATGATTTCTTTTTAAGCTTTACAGCAAACACAATTGCCGTTCCAACAGAAATAACTACCGCCAATGAAACAAGAACTATTGCAACAATAACGCCCGTTTTGCTTGTTCCCTCTCCCTGGCAATCATTATTATCAGTTGGATTTTGAGAATCCTGCGTGCCGGGATCAACTGTACTGCTATCTGTTGTACCGCTGTTTGTTGTGCTACTGTCTATTGTGCTGCTGTTTGTTGTACCGCTGTTTGTTGTGCTACTGTCTATTGTGCTACTGTTTGTTGTACTGCTGTCTGTCGTTACGCTGTCCTGTGTGCTGCTGTTGGTTGTATCACCCGCAGGTGGAGTCGGAATTATTGGCTCGTCTATTTCAAAGCTCCTTTCTCGAAGCTCAACATCGCAATTCCAAGCGGCAGCTAACCAGTTTGCACGTTCTTCAATATGCTCGCATAAGTAACCGATTACTGTTGAATCGTCCTTATCCAAATCATAGGAATATTTACCGCTGACAAAGTTAAATACAGGCGAGGACTGCCATCTGTCATAGTGTATTCCATTATAGTATATTGGCCAATATGTATAGTTGTTGGAGCGCCATCTTGCTCTTTCAAGGTGGATAGACTGTCCTATTTCCAAAACAAGCTCTGAAATATAACCCTGTGGCTCTGTCATATCAAAAATTTGGTCATATACCCTTGCAAACTCTTCACTTACCTTTTGGTTAAACTCCTCGTGCTTGGTCAAGCCGCCCCAAATGCTCCTATCCTTAGCCCAATAGCCGCTTGTGTTTGATGCGCCGTTTTTATGGATGTTACCTATGGTATTATCACAGTCCCAAAGAGGACCTTTAACTATTTTGGAAAGCTCCCCGTTTTTATCTGCATCCTTGTAGAAATACATACTTGATGAGCCTGCATCATAGTTCCTACTGAATTCCGCTACTATGTACGCGTAAACAAAGGAGTCAACATCTGCATACTCTGAATAATGCTTGCCCAAGCGGTTATAGCCTGTTTCGGACATAATTGCCTCTTCAAGCTCACCAAACAAGGTTGCAATATACTCTACTTGCTCCTTTGATGCATATTCCGGAGATTTTACAACATAGTGGCTACCGTTTTCGGTTACAAAATAACAAAGCTCTTGTCCCCAATAGTTATTATCAAGCTCTACTAAATAGCCTCCTGTTATATCAGCGGGGTTTACTACGTTTGGAATATAGGAATATTCTGTAATAATTGTGTTTGGTATTCCGTATTCCTTAACCGGTGCTTGCTCATATGATACGTTTAGCTGGTCGTTTAGCTTCTCAAGCTCCACAATATCTATTCTTTGGCTGCTGATGCTTACCTTTTCACAAAGAAGATAAATGCCGTAATATTCTCCGTCCACGAACAAATCCACACTTTGAAATTCGCAGGTGTCCATACCGAGCAAGCTACCTATTTTATACATAACACTGTTGCGGATTTGAGATTGGTCAAGATAGTTAGCAAGTAAAATCCAGGTTCTGCTCTCTCCCATTCCAAAAAGGTCCGCCTTGGCATCAAGCTTTATTTGAAATGGCTTTTTTGCGTAGTCCTTTGTTGTATTGCCCCTTACCTTAAGCTGGCTGTATGTGCTGTCAGTATCGGCATACTCAAATGTACCGTTTGAATTGATAACGGCGATTTGGGTTTGTGTGTCTTTTCCGTTGCTTGCGGTTATTGTATCAATGCCCATAGATGTGGTAACGTGTACGCTTGGCAGGCTGTCAGCAAATTTAAATACAAATGTATTTGCTCTACCGTCTATTTTGACACTCAGCTCATATATATCCTGACCCGATGTCAATGTTGTTACAAATGGGGTTAAGTCTATCTTATTCCCGCTTTGAAGTGTGGTGTTTTCCCCATCACCGTTTACGTAGGTGACTGTTATTCCACTGTCATAAATCAGCTTAACGCCGCTTGGCTTTATGTATGACGGCAGGATAAATGTTGAATCCTGCGCCGCAAAAACTCTTCCATCCGCTGCCTCAACCTTAATGTCGGATGCTGAAATTCCCATTTCCAATAAAAGAATAACCAGCACGGGTAAAAAAAGAGCTATCAATTTTTTCATATTATTCTTCCCCATATCTTTCGGAAAAATAGTCCCTATCAATAGTCAACACTAAATGGTACAGGGGGTTAATTTCCTTTATTCTGTTTGAAAGCTCATTACAAAGCTCATCATTAGTCAAAACAAATTCATCAGTGATGCTTACATCAAAAAGTACATTTGTGTGTGTTACACCCTTAACGATGCGAAAATCGTGCATTGAAACAGGGTGAGAATACTCCTGTGAAATGGCAGATACCATTTCCAGGCATTTTTGCCTTAATTCATTTGTTTCGGGGTCTGACACAGAAATCGGGTCCATATGAATAACAAGATTTATGCCCTCGTTCTTCAAAAAGTCCGCTTCTATGTTATCCATCAAATCGTGGCTGTGCATTATTTCGCCATCTGCGTCTATTTCAACGTGAACCGTTGC
Organism: Oscillospiraceae bacterium; assembly: GCA_015065005.1. Lineage (GTDB taxonomy): Bacteria > Bacillota > Clostridia > Oscillospirales > CAG-272 > RGIG2000. Next base: position 3,162 of record SVRE01000024.1, on the reverse strand, counting down.
GAAGCAGCGGTTTGCACCGTATGAGTGAATCACAAGGTCGTGTATGCCCAAAACGCCCTCATAGCTTTTGATTTTTTTAATTATTTCGTGGGTGAAGCTAGCATCGGGTGCCTCACCGATCAAGGTATTCGAGGACTCGATTACAAGCTTTACGCCCATTACCATTATATAAATTGCAATAACAATACCGATAATACCGTCTGTGTACGGCCCTGTGTACGGTGTGATTATCATACCAACCACAACCGCGCTTGTTGCAATTACGTCACTTATACTGTCAATGGCTGTTGCTTTAAGCGCCTTTGAATCTATGTGCTTTCCAAGCTTGAAATTCATAATGGCAACAATAATTTTTACAATTATGGTTGATGCCATAACTATAATTGCTACCTTATCGTAGCTTTGGGCTGTTGGGTTGCCTGTAAGCTTTTCAATAGAAGTGGTAAGCATTTCAAAGCCCAAGAATGTTACAATTATTGAAATGAACAGGCTTGCCAAATACTCCATCCTTGCGTGACCGTACGGGTGATCCTTATCGGCTGGCTTGCCCGAAATTGTATAGCCAACAACGGTTAAGATATTAGAGCCTGAGTCAGACAAGTTATTCAGTGAGTCAGCAATTATTGAAATACTGCCAAAAAGTAAACCAAAAACAAGCTTTATGGCAAACAGGACAAGGTTGGCAAATATACCGACAAAGCCTGCAAAGCGACCAACGCGCACACGAACCAAAGGATTTTCCCTATTGTTATAGTCCTTTATCAGCTTTTCTATCATTCTTCTTCCTTTACAGCGATAATATCCTTAGCATACGGAAGGGACATAATCCAATCGCACATAACGTGCCATTCTGCAAGCTTGTGTGTTCTTCTCGCATAATAAATATTAATCAAGGTTTCATAGTTGAAGGTACAGGTCCTCATTTGATTATAGCTTGAAGGCAAAAGCTGTATCATATCATGCCAATAGGCTTTATCCTTGGTTTCAATATACTTAAGCCTTGCTTCTTCAAGATATTCGATTACACCGTCAAGAACCTTTATCGCATTTTCGCTCATTCTGTCGCAGCTGAAATCCGCCCTTTCAAATTCCTTTGAATGAATTTTGTGCATTGTAGATGTGGAGTTTGCAACAGTTGCTACCTTATAGGTATCATACTCCTTCCACCAATAAAGAGGTGCGGTTATGTCAACTGAGACAAAAATCTGACGCAAATATTTTCTATGGTCGGAGCCTGCCTTTGCAAGCTTTTTTGCCAAGGATAGGTCATTCTCCCCTAAAACATAATTGCCATTTTCATCATAATAGCTGTCACTCCTCGCCCAGGAGTTCAAGGGGTTACGGGCACCGCGGATAGCGTTTTCAAAATTCATAACGCTTGCTCTTTCAATTTTAATCATACATCCTCCAAAACTTTAAGTTGATATAATAATATAATATCACATTATTTCTCTATTGTCAACAAAACTAATTTTCACTCAAAAAGTATTTTTTGCGCCTTATGTATAATTATTTTTTCCAAGGTAAATAATAGTCTTGCAATTAATTTTGAAAGGACAAAAAACATGGAAGAAAACGATAAGAAAAATTCGAGGATATTTTATTTAACCTTAGCGGTGGTATTAACGGTGGTTGCTGTTATTGTTATCGCAATAACAGTTGCAAGAAGAAATTCACCAACTGACAACACAGGAATTATTTCATCAAACAATGATGTACAAAACAACGATGATTTAGATGCAAGCCTTGGTGAGGAAAACAAGCTACCTGTGTTCTCTTTACCAATGGAGGAATGTACTGTTGATGTTGATTTTAGCGACACTGTGTTGGTATTTTCACCAACAATGAAGGACTACCGCACCCACTCAGGCGTTGACCTGACAGCTGAATTGGGAGAAGAGGTATTGGCTGTTGCTGACGGCACCGTAACTAACGTATGGCAAGACCCATTTATGGGTACCTGTGTTTCCATTGAGCATACAGGAAACGCTATCAGTTATTACAAAAACCTGGACCCTGTGGTTAAGGAAGGCATTGTAATTGGCGCATCTGTCAAGGCGGGTGATGTTATCGGCGCTGTTGGTGAGAGTGCAATGAACGAGGTTGCACAGGACCCACATTTGCACTTTGAATTGAAGGTTGACAACAAGCACGTTGACCCCAAGGAGCATATTAAGTTCCCTACCCCGGAAATTAACCCAAGTGAAAAGCCGGATGAAAAACCGGATGAAAGCCAGAATAATCAATAATAAAAAAGCACTTATGACTCGCTTTGTCATAAGTGCTTTTTTATACTTTAATTATGCCCAACGCATGCCTGTTGGCTTTGCTTCCTTAATCATAAGCTTATCAAGGAATTCAACTGCCTTTTGGAGGCCCTCATCAATTGTCATCAAGCTATCCTCATGCTCGATAGAAAGAACCTTATCATAGCCAACGAGACGGAGATTTGAAACAAATGCTCTCCAAAACTCCTCGTTATTACCGTAGCCAACTGTACGGAAAATCCAAGAACGGTGGATTTCATCACCATAGTGCTTTGTATCAAGAACACCGTTAACTGATGTATTAGCATCATCAACCTTTGTATCCTTCGCGTGAACGTGATAAATAGCGCCCTCTAAAGCTCTTATTGCCATTACAGGGTTAATTCCCTGCCAAATCAAGTGAGATGGGTCAAGGTTTGCACCGATAACATCACCAACTGCCGCACGAAGCTTCAAAAGTGTTTCGGGGTTATATACGCAGAAGCCAGGGTGCATTTCAAGAGCTATCTTTGTAACACCGTGAGATTTTGCAAAAGCTGTTGCTTCCTTCCAATAAGGAATAAGCACATCATTCCACTGATAGTTAAGAGTATCAAGGAAATCATCCGGCCATGGACAGGTTACCCAGCTTGGGAGCTTTGCATCCGGGTCAGAGCCCGGACAGCCAGAGAATGTAATAATTGTATCAATTCCAAGCTTTTCAGCCAAGAGAATTGTATTTCTCATATCCTTGTCAAACTGCGCAGCGATTTCCTTGTTTGGATGAACAGGGTTACCGTGTGTTGCAAGAGCGCAGATTTCAACATCATATTTCTTAAATGTGTTCTTAAACTCCTCTAAAGCGGCAGGGTCTGCCAAAAGCTTTTCAGGGTCGCAGTGGTCCTTGCCCGGATAT
>SVRE01000023.1 GCA_015065005.1 Oscillospiraceae bacterium | reverse complement strand
TAACGCCTGCGCTTGGTCCGTCCTTTGGCACAGCCCCCTCGGGCACGTGAATATGAATATCTGATGCTGAATAAAAGTCAGGGTCAATGCCAAGACCTTCAGCATTTTCACGTATCCAGCTAATGGCAATCTCGCAGGATTCCTTCATAACCTCGCCAAGCTTACCTGTAAGCTGTAGCTTGCCGTTACCCTTCATAACAGACGCCTCTATCTTAAGCAGGTCACCGCCAACGGAAGTATATGCCATACCGTTAACAACACCAATTTGGTTATCCTCTTCAATTTTTTCGCTTTCAAATTTTTCTGTGCCGAGATATTTGTTTAAATTGTCAGCAGTAATTGAAACAGATTTAACTTTATTTTCAATAATTTCCTTGGCACACTTGCGGCAAAGAGAAGCAATAACCCTTTCAAGGCTTCGCACACCTGCCTCAGCAGTGTAAGAATCAATAATTTTGTATATGGCATCATCACTAAGCTTAAGCATACGCTTGTTAAGACCGTGAAGCTTTAATTGCTTGCCAAGCAAGTGGTTTTTGGCAATATGGAATTTTTCATTTTTAGTGTATGATGAAAGCTCAATAATTTCCATACGGTCAATTAAAGGCGTAGGAATAGAATCAAGTGTATTTGCGGTAGCGATAAACATACAACGGGATAAATCAACGTTCATCTCAACAAAATGGTCTCTGAATGCTTTATTTTGCTCGCTGTCAAGGACCTCAAGCATAGCAGAGGCAGGGTCTCCGCGAGAATCGGATGTCATTTTGTCAATTTCATCAAGCACCATCAAAGGGTTAGCGGTTTTGCATTCGCAAAGCGCTGTAATAATTCTACCGGGCATAGCGCCCACATAGGTTTTTCTATGTCCTCTGATTTCAGCTTCATCACGGATACCGCCCAAGGAAACACGAACGTATTTTCTCTTCAAGGCCTTGGCAATGGATGCGCAAAGAGAGGTTTTACCAACACCGGGAGGGCCAACCAAGCAAATAATCTGGTTTTTCACCTCAGGATTAATCTCTTTAACCGCAATAAATTCAAGAATTCTTTCCTTTACCTTTTCAAGACCGTAATGATCCCTTTCAAGTACCTTGCGCGCGTTTGCCACGCTTGTTTCATCATTGGAATATTTTCCAAAGGGAATTTCCAAGCAGGTTTCAAGATAAGTACGCAAAACAGCCGATTCAGGAGAGCCAAAGGGCGCCTTGTTAAACTTAACAAGCTCCTTTAACAGCTTTTCCTCAACCTCTTTTGGAAAATGCTTGGACATTATCTGGTCGTAAAGCTCCTCGCTTTCACTCTGCGAATCATTTCCAAGCTCACTTTGTATAACCTTTAATTGCTCACGAAGATAATATTCCTTCTGGCTTTCATCAATCTTAGCGCTTGTCTTACGTTTTATAGCGCCTTCAAGCTTGATAACCTTGATTTCCTTATCCATTAAATCAATGGCAAGCTGTGTGCGCTTAAACATATCGTACTCAGCCAGAATGGCAAATTTATCCTCAACTCTTGTAAGTATCAATGCACCGCATAAATCAGACAAAAAGTCAATATCATCAATAATGCCAAATTGCATTAATAGGTCCTTTGATGGGGAGGCAAACATAGAAATAGCAGCCTTTGCCTTTTCACCCAAAACTCTTAAAAGTGCTTCCTCCTCCGCTTTGTCATATTCGGTAATTTCAAGCCTTTTTGCAACTACACTGCACGTATTAAAGCTACCAACATTATGTATGCTTGTATGCTCAGCACGGCAGATACCTTCAAATGAGGCAAGAATAGTCTTAGGACCTCTTTTGGTAACTTGCTTGATTTTTGCAATAGTGCCAACAGGGAAAAGGTTGTTTGTTTCAATCTTTTCCGTAAAAGGATTCTTTTGTGTAACCAGATACACATAGGAATCTGTTTTTTCAGCCGCCTCAACAGCGTGCTTCAATATAGGATTTGATATATCTACTGTGATTGATATATTCGGAAATGCGAAAACAGCACCCATAAGCGGTACTAATGGTAAAGTAAAGGTTTCGCACATTTCATTATATTTTGTCATATGTATTCCTTTCCGTTAGGGGTAAATAAATAGGCATAGCTATTTAAAATATATTATAGCACATAAATAACAAAATTTCTATAAAAAATTAAAAAATAATATTAATTTTATTTGACATATCCGTACAAATGTAGTAAAATTATTTAAAACACCCAAAAGGAGATATAAAATGGCATTTGATGCAGCGATGCTAAGCTGTGTGATAAACGAAATTGCATCATACGGGGAATGCAAGGTGGAAAAAATTTACCAGCCCGCGAATGATGAAATTGTTTTGCTTTTACACACACGGGAAAAGAATCTTAGATTACTGATTAATGCAGGGTCAAATTGCCCTCGTATAAATATAACCGCAACTCAAGCGGAGAATCCACAAAAAGCGCCAATGCTGTGTATGCTTTTAAGAAAGCATTTGTCAGGATCTAAAATGACAGCTGCCCGCACCCTTGGCTTTGAGCGTGTGTGTGAGCATGAGTTTGATGCTTATGACGAAATGGGCTTTAAATCGAAAAAATACTTGATTTGCGAAATAATGGGTAAATACAGTAACATTATTTTGACAGACTCAAACAAAAAAATATTGGCTCTTCTAAAATCCGTGGATTTTTCAGTAAGTATGCAGCGTCAGCTTTTGGTTGGTATGATATATGAGCTTCCGCCAAAGCAGGATAAGCTGGATACAGGCGTGCTTACAAGGGGGGAGTTTTTGTCTGTCCTTGACAATGCGCCTGCCGGTATGAAGATAGACAAATTTATCAGTAACACCTTTTCAGGCATTGCGCTTTCCACATCACGTCAGATAGCGTATAAGACGTGCGGTAGCATTGACGGGTTACTTGAAAATTGTGAAAAATCGACACTCCTCGCCACTTTTTTTGAAATTATCGACAAAATAAGAGATAATTGCGCCAAGCCGTATTTGATAGTGAATGAAAGCAATGAGCCAATTGAGTTTTCATATACCCCCCTTGAGTACTACGGTAAGGGATATAGCATTGTTGAGCTTTCTTCATTCGGTGAATTGGTAGATGCATACTTTACCAAAAAAGGTAAAAATGAAAGAATAAGGCAAAAATCAAGTGATATTTTAAAGCTTTTGGCAAATGCTGAATCGAGAATACTGAAAAAGCTTGATATACAGGCGCAAGAATTAATCGAGTGTGAAAAATCAGAAGAATATCGCATAATGGCAGATTTATTAACATCGAATCTGCACGCCCTGAAGCGTGGCGGGGACAGTGTTAAGCTTGTAAACTATTATGATGAAAGCTGTCCGCTTATAGAAATTCCACTTGACAGTCGCTTGTCTCCTTCTCAAAATGCACAAAGATACTACAAAAAATACAATAAATTCAAAAAAGCCAAAATCGAGCTTAATAAGCAAATAGAGCTTGGAAAAAAGGAGCTTGAATATATAGCAACAGTTTTTGACTCTTTAACAAAGGCAGACGGAGAAAGTGACCTTGCACAAATTCGTGATGAGCTTTATCATAGCGGATATGCTTCAAGGATGAAAAACTACAGTGCGGTAAAATCCCAAGCTCCCAAGCCGCTGAAGTTTGTAACAAGCGGCGGATATACTGTTCTGTGCGGCAAAAACAACACACAAAACGACTATATTACAACAAAATTGGCAGAAAAAACTGACTGGTGGTTCCACGTTAAAAACCTTCCGGGTTCTCACGTGCTTATGCAATGTAAGGAGGAGCCGGGTGAGGTGGATTTTACCGAGGCTGCCCAGATAGCCGCATATTACTCAAAGGCTGAGGGTAATAACATAGCAGTAGATTATACTAATGCCAAGCATGTAAAAAAGCCTGCCGGCTCAAAGCCGGGATATGTGATTTATCACGTCAATTGGACCGCATATGTAACCCCTGATGAAAAGAAAATCAAGGAAATGCAGGTTAAATAGAAATCAAAGAGGCTGACACATTAGGGTATAACCAAAACCAAAAAATGTTTCAAAATACAGATGTACTGACAACGGTTAGTGCATCTGTATTTTATGTTGGCTACTTTTTTAGGTTGAAAAGCGTTGCTTTTCCTCTTTTCATTATAATTTTTGGGTTTTATTTCCGCTTTCCCCTCTCGATGTAAGCCGGTACACCTTCGGGAGAAAACCGAAAATTTCTGCTCCTAATCTGCCTAGCCTCGTCTTTTGGGCGGCTCATTAAAAATACAAAAAACAGGATTCTTTGAAAAATCCTGTTTTTTTGTATAATTTAACCTACTTTGCTTGATATTGTGGGATTCTTAATGAGCCGGCCCCTATCTTGCTTATTTTTTCAATTTTCCCCTGTATTCTAAAAGTGACATAAGAATTTGTGCGGTTTGCGCCCTTGTAAGCGGGGCGTTGGGTGAAATTTTACCGTTTGTCTTTTCAAGGATGCCAATATCGGTTAGGGAAGTCAAGGCTTCCATGGCATCCTCGGGTATTTGGTCGGAATCGGCAAAAACCGTCATGCTTGTTTGGATTTTAGCACCTATAATTTTATGGATAATTTTTGCTGCTTCAGCGGTTGTAATGCTTTTCTTTGGATTAATGTGAACTCCGTCACTTTCATTTGTACCCTTTATTATTCCAAGAGAAAATGCGCTTTCCAAATAACCTTTATATTCAGTGGTGATTTCGCTATCATCAGCAAAACGTGTCTTTTCTATCTCTGGCGCTTCCTTTGCGCCCATTGCTTTCATTACCAAAACTATAAATTCCTCGCGTGTTACCTCATCATTGGGTCTGAAGTTGTAATCACCACCTGTGCTGATAGAATAATTCATCAAATCATTTTCGCAAACTGTAATTGCCGCATTTAAGCATCTTTCATCCTCAAAATCCGCAAATACAAGGCTGGTTTTCAGCTTTTCTATTTTCATTTTAACCGTACAAATTTCAGAATAATTTCCGTATGAATCACGTACACGGTAGGAAAATGCATCTGTACCTCTTGCATCCTCGTATGGAGTATATTTATAGTCTCCCGTTTCAGTGTTTGTAAGCATTAAAAGACCCTTTTCTGGATAAGATACAACCTCATAACGTAATGTATCGCCGTTCGGGTCATACCCGTTTAATGCGCCAAAGCAGGATATGTTCATATTTGTCCAAGCAGAAATTGCTGCACCGTTTGATGCCACGGGTGAAAGGTTTACGCTTTCCAAAAGCTTTACTGAGCATTCAAGCTCATATTCATTATTATTGGGCTTAAATTTAAAAACTCCTTCAGCGCTGTCTTGTGATGTGCTGACAAATCTCAGCATAGAAAAGTCTTCTCTCAAAACAACCTGATTTTCAACAATGTATAGGTTGTCAAGCATAAGACGGCCTACCTCTTCATCTGGCAGAGAGGTAACAATAATGGAGTTGACATTAACACCAAGAGCATCATCAAAATCGCTGATATCGAAAATCAATTCCCCATTGTTGTGTACGGATGCCTTGACCATGGAGTAGTCATTTGCAATCACATCAATAGCGGGTGAAATTTTGTTAGCGGCGCATACCGTCAAGGAAAAAGCAAAAATAAAGATAAGGGTGAAAAGTATGGTTTTTTTCATATAGCACTCCCAAAAGATATTCTTAGTAAAATATATTTGCCAAACTCTTAAAAAATTCCACTTGTGCCAATTATATGTAAGGAATCACAGTATTTACCATTAAAACCCCACATTTACATTTATTATGACTTGCACCAAAAAAGGAAAACCATATATAATGATAAAAAGGAGAGGATAATATGGAAATTTTAAAAATAGGAAGTGATTCCTTAAAAATCAGCCTTTGCACGAAGGAAACGTTTGAGTATAACCTGAATGATTTGGACAATGAGACAGTAAAAAACAGCTTTATAAGGCTATTTGTCAAAATCAGAGAAAGCATAAGCTTTAACGTTACGGGCGAAAAGGTAGTTGCAGAAATTTTTACAGGAAAGGATGGTGGATGCGAGATATTTATAAGTCGTGTGGAGGTCAGGGAAAATATGTATAAGGAGCGAGCCTTAGAGGAACCCGTTAAAAAGCCAAGACGTACAGTATCTATTTACGCCTTTGAGGATTTAGAAACGGTTCTTATGGTGTCAAAAAGGCTGAAAGATATTAATTTTTGTGCAGACAGCTCATTATACTATGATGAAAGAAGAGAGAAGTATTACATAATGCTTGATGATATATCAAGCAAAGACTTAAAATATGCTTTTATGAATGAATACGCTAAAAATATAAAAAACATCCTGGGTCCAACAATTAAAGAGCATTATAAATGTATTTGTAAAAAGGATGCAATAAAAAAGCTATCAAGCTTATATTAATGAAATCCGACAGAATTTTTCATTCTGTCGGATTTTGCTATTTATTCAAAAAATCAACTAAACAATTTGTAAAAAGCTCAGCGCTGATTAGCGCATCATCAAGGGTACAAGCATAAGTGCCTATATCAGCTCTGATAGCAGGAACAGCAAGATTAAGCGACAAATCATATTTTGCAACGGTAAGTCTGCTGATTAAAAGAGAGGTGTTACGGTTTATATGCTCAGCAAGACCTTGTGCAAAGAGTATTCCTTGCTCTTGTTCGTTGCTAAGCTCAGTGCTACTCGTTCCGCACCATAGCTGAATGGTTGGATATTTAATGCTATTTACACAAATTGTTTCGTTATTCATGCTTAAATCATCATTAATATTTATCCCTCTTGAAATATCAATTACATAAGCTATGCTTGGATTTTCCTTTAGTGTATTATTCACAATTTCTTTGAAGGCTTTTTTACTTTCATAAAGAGTTAGGGAGTCACAATGGTTGCTAATATGTAAAGCATTAATGCCGTTTTGGCTTAGCTTGTCAGCAATGAATGCTCCAATTTTTGCGGTGTTATTTTTCTTATCATAGAAGCTGCTTGTGGCAGAATAGCCATTTTCACTTGAATAAGCCTCAAGTGAGGAGAAATTTACAATTAATACAATGGGCGCTTCCTTAGAATATTTGCTATAAATTTCGTTAATATCTGGTAATCTCACATCTCCCTCTTTAAAGCTGATTGCGTGCTTGCTTTCATTAATTTGTTGAAATTCAGCGGGGGACGTGTCAATAAAATCACAGCTTGGAACGCTATCGTTGTCTGGAGAATCAGTAGGCGGAGCATTTTCGTTTTCCTTTTCTGGTTGAGGAATTTCTTCATCCTTGCTTGGGGAGGAGCTTCCATCATAGCTTGAATTCTTCAGCGTCTTTTCAATCATATTATTCACATATGTATAAATCGACTTGTAGTTTGCAGCGATATTATAAACCAATACACCAAAAACAAGCAAAAGTAAGAAGCTTCTTAGCTGCTTGTGTTTACGTACTTGCTTCTTGCGTCTTTTGTGCCTTCTCTTAATATAATATTTTTCGTTTTCGTTAAAAACAACATCGTTATTAATTGGTACAGGCAAATTGTCCTTCATTTAACATTCTCCTTTTCTTTGTATATTTTACATTCTATTCTAGCTGGAATTTAATTATGCCAATAACAGAAAAGCACCATACCCTGTGTGTTTTTAAACAAAATCAGACAAATAACCGCACTTGTTCAAATTTTAGTTGATAAATTCGTGAAAATATGTTATTATTTAGATAAATTTAAACGATATTTTTGGGAGAAAATTTATGGAAACAATGAAGGATAAAAACGAGATTAAGATTTTCATTTTGTATTTGATGGATAGGATAGGTTACCCCCTTAGTCTGAATGATGTCAGCTCGATACTTTACCAGGAAAATCTTGTCAGTTATTTTGATTGCGGTGATTGCTTTACAGAATTGATGGATGCCAAGCATATTATCGATTCAGGTAGCAGAAACGAAGCCGGTGATATAGAGTATGTTGTTTCATCAACAGGAATAAAGATAGCAACAGAGTTGAACGACCAGATTTCCCCTTGGATAAAGGAGGTAAGCTACAGAAGTGCTATAAGAAATCTTTCTTTTGTTAAAAGAGGGGCAAAAACCGAGTGTACAAAAACACCGCTTTCAAATGGTAAGTTCAGTGTTCACTGCGAAATAATTGAGCAAGGTAAGAAGATTTTTGATGTCACTCTTGAGGTGGATAGTGAAAAAGAGGCAGACAAAATTCTTTTCAATTTCCCAAGAAAGCCCGAAATTGTGTTCAGAGGTGCGTTGGCACTATTATCAGGAGAAAGAAATTATATTTTCGAATGATAACTATTTTTTGACAAATTGCACAAAAAAGACACAATTTTTTTGACTTTTTTCACCAAATTGCAAAAAAGTACTTGACAAACACAAAAATTTTTGATAAAATAAGATTACTTCATGAACTAATAATGAAGTTTTTACTCACGGAGTAATCGGGATTAGGGGAAATAATGGATAGTAATATTGAGCTTATCTTGCAGGTGCGTAACGGTAATGATGACGCATTTATGCAAATGTGTGAGCAATATAAGATGCTTATTGACAGTATGTCCCACAAGTATTTTGGTATGTGTGCTAATGAATATTGCTCCCGGGATGATTTTTTGCAGGAAGCGAAAATGGCATTCTACAACGCAATCATAAAGTACGATACAGATACTAAAAAGGTTACTTTTGGCGCTTTTGCAAAGGTTTGTATTAGAAACAGGCTGATTTCCTGTGTTCGCAAGCAAAGCTCTAAGAAAAGGCGTAAGGGTAAAAATGATGCAGAGATTGATAGTAATTGGTCTTTGCAGGATACTGTTGTTCAGCGAGAACTTGGTGAAAAGCTTATATCAGCTGCTGAAAGTACTCTTTCAAGTTATGAAAAGAGGATATTTGGTTTCTATTTAGAAGGCAGGAAAGCTAAAGAAATTTCCTCCATTCTTGGTAAAAGCGAGAAGTCCGTAAATAATGCAATTTACAGGATCAGGTCTAAGCTAAAAAGGACAGTTACATAATGGTTGCACGGCGTAAGCCTTGTATAAAACTAACCAAGAGGAGAGAAAGAAATGTATCAGGACAAAACACTAACTTGTAAGGATTGCGGAGCTGAATTTGTTTTCACAGCAGGTGAGCAGGAATTCTACGCAGAAAAGGGCTTCCAGAATGAGCCACAGAGATGCAAGTCTTGCAGAGATGCAAAGAAGAATGCAGCAAAAGCTCCAAGAGAATACTTTACAACTGTTTGTGCACAGTGCGGTAAGGAAGCAAAGGTTCCTTTCCAGCCAAGCAATGACAGACCTGTTTATTGTAGCGAGTGCTTCGCTGAAATGAAAAATCAGTAATTTAATAGTTAATATTTGATTTTGATTTCAAAGGGCTTTCACTTTTTGTGAAGGCTCTTTTTTTGTCTTTTTTCAAAATTTACTGTACAAATATTAATTTCTATGTTATAATATACTGAATATAAATGTATAAAGGGGTGTTATTACCTTGGAAAACAGGAAAAACAATTTTAAAAAAGAGCGATTTGGTAATAAAAATCACCAAAAAAATTATAAGGATAGCTACGAACGTTCCGCTTCTTCTGAAGGCTTTGTCGAAAAAGAGGATAACGGTGTAGTTGTTGGCAGAAATGCGGTTAGGGAGCTTTTAAAAAGTGAGCGAGCTGTAGATAAAATTTATGTAAAAAAAGGTGGCAGCCACGAGGGCTCGATTACGGTTCTTATTGCTGAGGCTGTTTCCAAAAGCATTCCTATTGTTGAGGTTGAGGTGCAAAAGCTCGATTTTCTGGCGCAAGGCTCGAATCACCAGGGGATAGTTGCGCAAGCCGCCATGAAAGAATATTCAAGCATAGAAGATATGCTTGCTTTAGCGCAGGAAAGAGGAGAAAAGCCACTTATTGTTATTGCTGATTCTATTGAGGATCCACATAATTTAGGTGCGCTTATCAGATGCGCAGAATGTGCAGGCGCCCACGGTGTAGTAATTCCAAAAAGAAGGGCGGTTGGTATTACTCCAACTGTTTATAAGTCCTCTGCCGGTGCAATTGAGCATATGCTTATTGCCAAGGTAACCAATATTTCTACAACTATCGAATCCCTTAAGAAAAAGGGTGTGTGGATATTCACCTCCGAGGCTGATGGCACACCGTATTATGAGACAGACTTTAACTGCGCTTGTGCAATAGTGCTTGGCTCTGAGGGTAACGGAGTTTCGAGAATTGTAAAGGAAAACAGCGACTATATTGTATCGATTCCCATGTATGGAAAGGTAAATTCGCTTAATGTGTCAACTGCGGCGTCAGTAATTCTTTGCCACGCGGCAAGGATGCAGCGGATGTGATTTGGAAGGGAGAATTATGGAAGAAAAATATACTCAAATGAAGTTAAATTTGGATTCTGTTGAGGATTCCTCTGTTGAAACGGTAGCTGCGGCTGGAGAAATGAAAAAAAAGGTTATATCAAAATTTGATGAACCTGAAACTATTCCAATTGATATTGCCGAAAGCAGGAGTGAAGCGCCTATAGATGAGGATGTTCTTCTTGTTTCCCCGGACGAGGATGTATTTACTCGTGTTACTGAAAATGTTAATAACGACAAGTTAAAGGATACATTAACAACGGAATGGCATGATAGCACAGCCGATTCTGATGAAAACTTTATTGTTGATGAAATGTACGCAAGCACAGCTCATGCAGACCGTAAGTTTATGGAAACCTTTGGTATTAAGTCAACTAATAAAACAAAAACAATTTCCCAAAAGGAAGATTTGGTTAGTGAGGCAGAAAATACTGCAGACAATGCACCTAATGACGGTTATGAATATACGGAGCGCCTACAAAATCAAGAAATCAAGAATATGTACGATTTTGCGGTGAAGGGAATAGGTAAAAGGCTTTTATTTTCCTTTATCTTTACTCTTGCGTTATTTGTTCTTGAAAATTTCACTTTGGTTTTTAAAAATTTAACGGGAATTTTCAGCATAGCTGAATACCCATACGTACACCTTGGCGTAGGTACAGGCTTGCTGGTTTTAAGTGCAATTTGCGCACACGAGCAAATCTATCACGGCTTTAAATCGATAATCAACAGAGAATTTTCGCCTGAATCCGTAGGTGTTATTTCTCTTGCAATTGGTCTTATTCACAGTATTACATCAATAGTGCTTGTTTCCTTTGGATATATACCTACAGTTATGTTTAATTTCGTTTCAAGTGCGGTGCTTCTTGGAACAATTTTGTATTCCTTTGTTAATGTGGTAAGAGAGGAATACGGTTTTAGAGTAATTGCAAGCAAGGATGCAAAGTTTATTCTTGAACGTGTTCACCAAGGAAATGCTGAGGCGGAGTATGACACATTTACAACCACATCAAACGGTGAGTACAACGGTCAGATTGCCCGTATCGAGAAAACAGGATTTGTAAGAAATTATTTCTACAATACTAATGCCAATGTAGATATCAGAAAATTTATGGGCATTTATTATTTGGTAGTCCTTGTGCTTTCCATAGCAGTTGCAGTTTTTTATGCTGTTAGCAGCAGAGATGTTTACTCTGTAACCTCATATTTTGGCGTATCCCTTTTGCTTATGCTTCCAATAGGTACACTTTGTGCATACAGCGTTCCATTCTATCTTGGAAACAAAAGGCTTTTTGATGATGATACAGCCATAATTGGTGAGGATTCTGTTAAATCATTTTCTAAAATAGACGTTGTTGTTGTTAATGAAACAACCGCTTTTCCACCGCAAAACATTAAGATTCAGCATTTGCATGTATATAATGATTACACAATTGAAAAGGTTTTATACTACGCATCAAAGGGTTTTTCTGTTGTAGGCGGAGCCTTGGCAGAGGTGTTTGATGCGGCTGCAAACGAAATTGTTACCTCAACCAGGGGTGTCAGATTTATGTGCTCCGGTAGAGGATATTTGGGCGTTAGAGTAGATGGAGAAAAGGTTATCTTTGCTGATAAGCTCGGTATGACCTCTCAAGGAATTGAGGTAGGTAATGAAAGAGAAGGCAAGGAAGGTCTTTGCCCTATGTATATCGCCGTGGACGGCATTCTTGCGGCAAAGCTTTACCTTAAATATGAGATAGATGAGGAATTTTTAAGAATAACCAAACTTCTAAATAAAAACGGAACAGGCGTTGGTATCAGATCATTTGACCCTAATTTGAACAATGACCTTATTAAAAAGCTCACTTCCTTCAAAAAGAGAGATTTAAGAGTTATTAAATTAACCTCTGTAAAGGAAATCACGAAGCAAACGGAGTCAAGGGACGGTAAGATAGTTTCAAGGGGTCTTTCGAAATGCTTGATAAAGGCTGTTCCGGTTTGTAAAAAAATACTGTTCACAAGAAAGGTTATTAAGGCAATAAAGATAATTGCATCACTGGGTGGTGCGGTGCTTGCTGCACTATGGGCGTTTGGTAAGCTAAGCTTTGCTTTCTCTGCGCATATAGTGGGATATCATTTAGTATTTGTGTTAATAATGATGTTAGCATCTCTTGTTTCAATGCCAAAATTAAAGTAAAATGCAAAAGAATATAAGTACAATATTAAAGTCCGTTCAAAAGCCGGGTAGATATACAGGCGGAGAATTTGGACAGATTGTAAAGGATAAAAGCAAAACTAAAATGAGGATCGCCTTTTGCTTTCCTGATACATACGAAATAGGTATGTCAAACCTTGGTATGAAAATACTCTATGGTGCGCTTAACCAAATGGAGGATGTTTGGTGTGAGAGGGTGTTTGCACCTTGGACGGATATGGAAGAGCAAATGCGCAAAAACAATGTACCCTTGTTTGCTCTTGAAAGCAAGGATAATGTAAAGGATTTTGACATAATGGCGATTTCCTTGCAATATGAGCTTTGCTACACAACAGCTGTAAATATGATAGATTTGGCAGGCTTGCCTATCTACGCAAAGGATAGGGGAGAGGACACGCCCGTTATTTTGGGTGGCGGACCTTGCGCTTATAATGCGGAGCCTGTTGCTGATTTCTTTGATATTTTCAGCATCGGTGAGGGTGAGGAGGCATTATGTGAGCTTTCACAGCTTTACCTTGATATGAAGTCAAACGGAACATACACCAAATCTGCATTTTTGAGAGAAGCCTCTCATCTGAAGGGCTTTTACGTACCGTCATTATATAATGTGGAATATAATGCGGATGGCACTATAAAACTATTTGAGCCTAAATTTGAGGATGTTCCTGAAACAGTAGAGAAGAGAGTGGTTGAGGACTTAAACACCTCGTATTTCCCTTTGAAGCCTGTTATGCCGTATATAGAAACTGTTCATGACAGGATAATGCTTGAAACCTTCCGTGGCTGTATAAGGGGATGCCGTTTCTGCCAGGCGGGTATGGTTTTCCGCCCTGTAAGGGAAAAGAGTGCGGAGGTTTTAAATGCACAGGCACAGGAGATTTATAAAAATACAGGCTATAATGAGATTTCATTAACATCGCTTTCCATTAGTGATTATTCTTGCTTGAATGAGGCAACTGATTTGCTTCTTGACTGGACAAACAGGTCTAAGGTTAATTTGTCATTACCTTCATTGCGTGCAGACAGTTTTACCAAGGAGCTTATGCGTAAGGTGAGCGGTGTACGTTCAAGTGGCTTGACATTTGCACCTGAAGCAGGAACTCAAAGGCTGAGAGATGCAATTAATAAAAATCTTTATGAAGAAGACCTGTTAAATGCTGTTCGCCTTGCATTTGAGGGCGGTAAAAGCCAAGTTAAGCTATACTTTATGAATGGCTTGCCAACAGAAACATATGAGGATATTGAGGGCATTTCAGTACTTGCAAAGCACGTTGTGGATGAGTTCTACAAAATGCATGTAAGGCCTAAAAAGCCTGTACAGGTAACCGTTAGTGTTTCTTGCTTTGTGCCTAAGCCACATACTCCATTCCAATGGGAGCCTCAGGATACGCTTGACAGCTTGATAGATAAGCAAAAATTCTTAGGTGAAAAGATAACGGATCGTAAGGTCAGATATAATTGGCACGAGGCAAAGGTTTCAAGACTTGAGGCGGTTTTCTCAAAGGGAGACAGGCGCTTGTCAAAGGCGATTGCTACAGCTGTTGGTAAGGGTATGCATTTTGATGCCTGGGATGAGTATTTTGATTACGATAAATGGATGTCTGTATTTGAAGAATGCGGAATTGACCCGTCCTTCTATGCCAACCGTAAAATAGGCTTTGATGAAATTTTGCCTTGGGACGTAATTGATATTGGAGTTAACAAGAGCTTTTTAATATCCGAAAATAAAAAAGCATACGAAAGCAAAACCACCCCGAACTGTAAGGAAAAATGCTCAGGTTGTGGTGCGAACAAGCTTGGAAAGGAGCTTACATGGTGTCCGAAAAAGAAATGATCCCTGTAAGGATTAAGTTTTCCAAGACAGGTGACCTTATGTATATATCCCACTTGGACCTTTCACGCACTATGCAAAGAATAATAGTACGTGCAGGCATAGATATTTGGTATAGTGAGGGCTTTAACCCACAGCCCAAAATCGTGTTTGCGGTGCCGCTGCCCGTTGGAGTTGAAAGTGATTGTGAGCTTTTGGATATCAGAATCAATTCTCCTATGGAGCTTGATGAAATAGCCGAAAGAATACAAAGGAATTTCCCTTCGGAAATGAAGGTGTTAGAGGTTTATACCCCAAGTGTGAAATTCAAGAATATTGGATATATTGATTACACAATTAAGCTGTATTCACCTAAAATTGATAATGAAACCGCTGGCAAAATCGAGAATTTGTTCAAAAGTGAGTGCAAAATAGTAAAGAAATCCAAAAGCGGTGAAAAAGAGATTAATATCAGTGAATACGTAAATCTTGTTGAAGCGGAAAAAAAGGATGATTGCTTAGAAATTCACGCAATTTTAAGCGCAGACAGCGAAAAATACTTAAATCCTGAGTTGTTTATTGATGCAATCAAGCAAAACCTTGATATAATGAACAGCGGCATGATTGATGAGTACTACACGATTTTCCGTAACAAAATGCTTGATTTTGATCTGAAAGAATTCAGATAAGAAAAAACGGACGAAATTTTTCGTCCGTTTTTATTCATATTGCTCGACTGATTTTATATAAACCAAAACGGCGACTTTTAATGTCGCCGTTTTACTTTGGTATTATATGGATTCAACCTTTTTGCGATGTACAGGAGCTTTATTTGAGCTTCTGCGGATTGGGGTCAGCTTGCCCCTGTCAAGCGTTGAAATCTCACTTAAGCTTGTACCTAAAAGTACAAGCAATGTATCAAGAGAAATAAACTCGATCTCTCTTTCGGTATCATTAATAATTTGTGCCTTTTCCTTACGGTAGCATTTATATTCCTTGCCGTTTTTATCAATTATACTATGGTCAACAAAAATATCACAGGAGTATGCGTGTCTTGTATATTTTGCGCCACATTTTGCCAGCAAGGAAATAATATTCATCATTTCTGCAAAATGATATTCCTCAAATAATGAGCTGATACATACCTTTTTCCCGGAAAGAGAAGAAGGATAGCCTCTGCTTACAAAAACCCTTTTTATGTAAGTAGCAAATTCCTTTGCGGTTTTCTCGGATGTATGCATCCAGTTTGAGCGCGGGCTGTTTGTCAGTTTTTCCATTTTAGTCAGCTTTTGCGCCTTTAATGCTTCCTTGTATTTAATGAATTCAGAGCAAATTTCTCCGTTTTTGCACCAGCATTTGCAGTGCGGATATTTTTCAATAAGCTCTTGCGGGGAAAGTCCTGTTTCCTCGCAAATTCCCTTGAGGACCCTCATTGTGAAGTAGGAATCATCATCACTTCTGTGTACATCCTGTGATTCCATAACTCCGAACTCGTGTGCGCACTTTATAAGAGACGGTGTGTTGTCGAGCTCTTTTAAGTCAGTGTAAATGCGCTGAATATCAATAAAGCTGTAATCAAAAATCTCCTTGTGATACCTTTCGCACTCGCTTTTTATATAGCCTGCATCAGACATAACCGAAAAGCCGAAAACCAATCTTTCTGGCTTTGTTAAAAGCTCTCTGATTTTAGCATAATGGCGCGGAAAGGAGGGAGATGCATTAAAGGTTTTTTCATCATAGCCAAGGGTAATGCCGGGGTGATTGCCGTGACCAAACAAATGGAATCTGGAGTGAGGATTCATGAGAATATCATTCTTGGAAATAACATTGAAATGTTCATCGGTTATAACATAACCGAATGAGCAAATTTTACCTCGCCCGTGAAAGCAGTTGGCACATTCAATGTCAAAAAATATATATTCCATATTACGTCCTATATTAAATATCGTGTCTGCCCATAATTGCGCGATAAAGCGTAACAGAGTCAGCATATTCCAGGTCTGCACCAACAGGCAAGCCATTTGCAATTCTTGTCACCTTAACGCCTAAGGGCTTTAATAGTCGGGATAAATACATAGCAGTTGCTTCGCCTGAAACCGTTGGGTTAGTGGCAACAATAATTTCCTGTATTTCTCCGTTATTTATTCTTTCCAAAAGCTCTTTAATTTTGAGCTGGTCTGGACCGATACCCTTCATAGGTGAAATGGTACCGTGTAAAACGTGATAAACTCCGTTGTATTCCTTTACCTTTTCAAGGGCTAAAACCGCTTGGTAATCCTCAACCACGCAAACAACAGAATGGTCGCGTGTGGAGGAGGAGCATATAGGACAAACAGTGTCAGCAGAAATGTTTTGACAAACAGAGCACAGCCCTATCTTAGTCTTTGCATCCAAAATAGCTTGTGCAAAGGAAAAAGCATCGGCATCCTGCATATCAAGCACAGAAAAAGCCATTCGCATAGCGCTTTTTTGCCCAACACCATCAAGGGAGCGGAACTTATCAACAAGGTCCTGTAGAGGCTTAACTAAGCTTTCCATCAGAATAAGCCGGGCATGCCCATCATACCGCCCATACCGCCTGTAATCTTGCCCATTTCCTCATTAGTTGTGGAATCCACCTTCTTAATAGCCTCGTTAACAGCTGCTACAAGAATATCGGAAAGAGTTTCAATGTCATCAGGGTCAACTATTTCCTCGGCAATATCAATGTTAAGAATCTCACGGCGACCGTTGATTTTAACCTTAACAACACCGCCGCCGGCGCTGACCTCATATTCTCTTTCTTCGAGCTCAGCCTGCTTGGTCTGCATATCCTCTTGCATTTTTTGTGCCTGTCTTAGCATTTCGTTCATGCTGGGACCCTTTGGAATATTCGCCTTCATAATCAAATCACCTTTCAAATAAATGTTTTATTCAAATTCATCAAGGTCGGACAGTACATCCTTCCCCTTTTTAACGATAATCTTAAGCTGACCTATGCTTCCAATGTCAACCTCGCAGAGAAGCATAGCATCAAAAATGCTTTTTTTGTTTTTATCAGAGCTTAAAAGCTGCTCGGTAAAAGCGTTTTGAACCACTAAATAGTATCTGGAATTTTTGCTTGAATAGTAGCAAAGCGTGCCCCTTAAAAAGCTGCCGGTGGGGGTGTCCTTTTCCATAACCTTGCTTATGACCTCGCCCCAGCAGTCAAGCTCCTCTAAGCTTTGGGACGGATTGCTTGTATTGCTGTTTTCGGCATTTTCCGCCGCTTGGCTTGCTTCAACCTTGATTTCTTCCGCTTTTTCCTCGCTCTCAACCTCTTCCTCAATGGCAGATTGCGGAGCAACAACTCCCTTTGATAGCAAGGTTATTTTGTCCTCAAGCTTTGAAAGCCTTGAAAGCACAGCGTCCATGGATTCGCTCAGCTTAGGGTCACACATTTTCATAAGTGTAATTTCCGCAGTCAATCTCTTGTTAGCAGGGTTTCTGAGCATACTTGCATAAGCCTCATCAAGCAAGGTGGCGTGATGGATGAGAGTTGCCATGTTGAAAAGAGAAGATGTTTCAGAAAGTAGCTTGCTTTCCGATGGCAAAAGCTCTAAGTAGCTATCGGCAACATTTGATTTTTGTACCATCATATCTCTGTAAAACGCAGTTAAATCAGCAAAGAATACTAAAATGTCCTTGGATGAGGTTACAACCTCATTAATAGTGTCAAATATCTTTCCGTAGTTTTTCTCAGCAATGTTTTTTGCAACATCACACATCTTGTCATATGAGCTTGTGCCTAAAATCTCGTTTACAAGCTCCGCAGTAATGGTTTTATGTGAGCCTGCGCAAAGCTCCATTAAGCTGATAGCGTCACGCATACCGCCCTGGGCGGTTTTAGCAATAAGAGTAGCGCCTTCATCTGTCAAGTCAATTTCTTCATTCTTGGCAATAAACATAAGGCGCTCAACCAAGGATTTTAATGAAATTCGCCTGAATTCAAAGCGCTGGCACCTTGAAATAATCGTGGCGGGAATTTTATGCTGTTCGGTTGTGGCGAAAATGTATAAAACATGCTCAGGAGGCTCTTCAATGGTTTTTAAAAGGGCGTTAAAGGCACTGTCGGAAAGCATATGCGCCTCGTCAATAATGTAAACTCGCTTTTTAAGCATAGCCGGCGTGTACATTACATTTTCACGCAAATCACGTATATAGTCAACGCCGGTGTTGGTAGCTGCGTCCATTTCAATAACGTCAGTTGTAGCGCCTGAGTCAATAGCACGGCAATTCTCACACTCATTGCAAGGGTTACCGTCCTTAGGGTTAAGACAGTTTACGCTTTTTGCAAGTATTTTTGCACAGGTTGTTTTACCCGTACCGCGAGAACCGGAGAATAAGTACGCATGTGAAACGGAGTCATGCATAGCTTCGTATCTTAAAATTGATGTGATATGCTCCTGTCCGTAAACATCATCAAAAACAAATGGTCTGTATTTTCTGTATAAAGCCTGATGCATAACGTATTCCTTTCATAATTTTAAAAACAAGCCGTCATATAAGATCATACACCCAAAGGTCGAAATGCCCTTCCATGCGCGTTCCCTTAGCGTCTGCTCGAGACAAGCACTCTTACGGCACATCATCACAACTGCTTAGTGCTGCTTGGTCCCCCACCTGACACGGTTCACAGCCGACAATTGCGCAAGACTCATCCGTCAACGCTTCTGCTAAAGGTGCTGACCACACAAGAACATCCCTCAAAATGGGAATTCCCCCCTGCTATAGCGGATTTCAGGTACAGGGCACCGCTACCGCCCCGGATAGTATGACCTTATATCACAGCTTGTTTAACTGGTTAAATATTTATGTGCATTACACACGCAAATAGTATAACATATAAGAATAATAAAGTCAAGTTAAGAATTAAAAAACTTTTAAAATAATTCGACAGAAAAAAGAGGGAAAATTCCCTCTTTTTACCCTTTGTATATTTCTTCCTCAATTCGTAACAGTCTATTATATTTTGCAACTCTATCCATTCTGCAAGGCGCGCCGGTTTTAATGAATCCTGCATTTGTTCCAACAGCAATATCGGCAATGGAGGTGTCATCGGTTTCACCGGAGCGATGGGAAATAATTGTGCCATAGCCCTTGCTTTTTGCCATAAAAATTACATCTAAGGTTTCTGTCAGGGTTCCTATTTGGTTAGGCTTGATCAGAATTGCATTTCCCATTTTTTTGTCAAATCCCATTTGCAGCCTTTTGCTGTTTGTAACAAATAAATCATCCCCAACCAGCATTACGCGTCCACCAAGCACCTCGGTAATTTTTGTCCATCCCTCGTAGTCCTCCTCGCCAAGTGGGTCCTCGATAGACAAAATAGGATATTTGCTGACAAGCTCCTGCCATTTTTCAATTAGCTCGACAGTAGTGTAGGTTTTGTTGCTTTTTGGTAGCTTATATTTACCGTGTCCAATCCACCACTCGCTTGATGCAATGTCAAGTGCAATTTGTACCTGTTCAGTAGAGTAACCCGCATTTTTTATGGCCTTTATAATAAGTTCAATTGCTTCCTCCTCGCTATTAAGATTGGGCGCAAAGCCGCCTTCATCGCCAACTGAGGTAGAGTAGCCTTGATTTTTCAAAAGTCCTTTAAGCTCATTGTATATCTCGCACCCTGCACGTAAAGACTCGGTAAAAGAGTTGAATCCAAAGGGAACAATCATAAATTCCTGTATGTCAATATTGTTTGAAGCGTGCGCACCGCCGTTTAAAATATTCATCATAGGAATTGGCATTTTCGATGCGAAAATACCGCCTAAATATCTGTAAAGCGGTTGTCCTATCTCCTTTGCGTTTGCCTTTGCTAAAGCAAGGGACACTGCAAGTGTTGCGTTAGCACCTAGATTTTCTTTATTGTCTGTGCCGTCAAGGCTGAGCATTTTTTTGTCTATATGTCTGACAGTACAGCATTTACAGCCTGTAATCTTTGGTGCTATTAAACGGTTAACATTGTCAACCGCCTTTAAAACACCCTTACCAAAATATCTTTTGTCCTTATCACGTAGCTCAAGTGCTTCAAAAGCTCCCGTTGATGCACCGGACGGGACTGAGGCAATTCCTCGGTGTCCGCCGCAAAGAGTTACTGTTGCTTCAACCGTCGGCATTCCTCTGGAATCGATAATCTCTCTCGCTTTTACTGAATAAATTCTTGATTTCATAAATTTCTCCTTAAAAGATTTTTATTTAGTATTAGCAAAAAGAGAATATTAAACCGTAAAAAGTTCAAATATAAAAAACAAACGCAAGCTTTTTGCCTGCGTTTGTGAAATTATGAAATTAAACCTCGCCTTCCTTGGCTTTAGCCTCAACCTCTTCGTTGATACCGTCCAATGCCTCATGAAGCACCTTTTCAACAACCTGCTCTTTAATCTCTTGTATAACCTCTTCCTTAACGGCAGCGGTTGCAATAGCCTCGGAGGATTCAAGCTGCTCCTCAGCCTCAAGGGCGTATCTTGCTTTAGCAAAGTTTTCATCCTCGTAAACATCGCTGACTCGGTAGTATTCCGGTTGGGTCGGCAAATGTTTTTTCTTAAGATTCTTTTCGATAAAACAAGAAATATAGTAAGAAATAACGGCACAGAAGGGAACACCGATAACCATACCGACAAAGCCGAATACGTGGGATGTAAAGGTTACTGCCGCAATAACTCCGATAGGTGTTAATCCGGTTGAAGCGCCGTGGATATGTGGCGCTATCAGGTTACCGTCAACCTGTTGTAAAACAAGAACGATAACTGCAAATATAATTACCTTAAACGGGTCTCCTGTAGCAATCAGAATAAGGACAGCTGAGGGGATAGCACCGATAAACGGACCGAAGAAAGGAATAATATTTGTAACACCGCAAGTAACCGCGATAAGTGGAGCAAATGGGAACTTGAATATTGTAAGAATTACAAACATTATAATACCCACAAGTGCAGAGTCAACTATTGCACCAAGCATGTATCTACCAAAGGTTCTGTCAGAGTACCTTGCAAAATCAACAACCTTTTTGTAGTTGTTTTCCTTGAGAAAAGCACAGAAAACTCTTTTCAGCTTTGCAACAATATTGTCCTTATACAAAAGGAAGTAAATTGAAAGAATGAATCCAACAATAATATAGAAAATCTGGTTAACCAGGGTGGTACCAATGTTCAATAAATTATCAAGAACGAAGGAAAGGATTGAGCCAAAAACACCTTCACCGTTAGTAGGGGAGAAGAATTTATAAATTGAATCAAGAATTTCATCAGGATCAATTGCAGGGATAGTGTCAGAAAGATCATTTAAAAAGTCAGTCAGCCAAACATTGAAGTCTGCAATATAGTCATCAATATCTACAATAAGATTTTGAATGTTAGAAACAAGGTTAGGGATAATCGCCAGCAATAACAAGGAGATCAAAGAAACAAATATAATGTACGTTAAAGTAACAGAAAGAGCCTTTCTAACCCTTGGATGCGGTTTTTTCTTGTCAACAAATTAAAAACATATTTGTGCAGCTTCTTGTAAATAGGGTTACACATATATGCAATAATAAAGCCGTAAATAAAGGAGAGCATAGCTGTGACTACGCCGTTAATCCAACTGGTGATGGTATTGAAATTCATAAGAATCCATATAAGACCAATTGAAGCGGCAATCACCAAAAATGCATATACGGCAATTGCAAAGTAATTGTCATTTTTCTTGAATTTTTTGAACATTTAAAACTCCCGATAAATAATATGTATAATTACTTAAATTTTATAACAAAAAAAATTATAAGTCAATACCAAAAACAAAAAATTACAAAATATTTATCAAATTGTACAAAAATAGAGCACACTATGATAGTATGCTCTAATTTTATTTTTGTAATTAGTCGATTTGTGTGCTGTAGTTAGGAGCTTCCTTAGTGATATTGATATCATGAGGATGGGACTCACGTAAGCCAGCGCCGGAAATCTTAACAAACTGTCCTCTTTCCTTAAGCTCAGGAATTGTAGGAGTACCGCAGTAACCCATACCTGAACGAAGACCGCCCATTAACTGATATACAGTGTCAGAAAGCGGACCCTTATAAGGAACACGGCCCTCAACTCCTTCAGGGACAAGCTTTTTGTTGCCCTCCTGGAAGTAACGGTCCTTGGAGCCCTTTTCCATTGAAGCAAGTGAACCCATACCGCGATAAACCTTGAAACGTCTGCCTTGATAAATTTCTTCATCTCCGGGGCTTTCCTCACATCCGGCAAGAAGTGAACCAACCATGATAACATCACCGCCGGCAGCAATAGCCTTAACAAGGTCACCGCTATACTTAATACCGCCATCTGCAATTACAGGAATACCGTACTCCTTAGCAACCTGATAAACATCAAAAATAGCACTGATCTGTGGAACACCGATACCTGCAACAATACGTGTTGTACAAATAGAACCGGGACCTATACCAACCTTAACAGCATCAGCACCTGCTTCGATCAGGTCGCGTGCAGCAGCGCCTGTTGCGATGTTACCTGCAATAATCTGTGCGTCAGGATAAGCCTTCTTTATCTTCTTTAAGCATTCAACAATGTTCTTTGAATGACCGTGTGCGGAGTCAAGAACGAGGAAGTCTGCACCAACAGCCAAAAGTGCGCCGGCACGCTCAACAACGTTTTCTGTAACACCGATAGCGGCACCGCAGAGAAGACGTCCAAACTCATCTCTTGCAGTATTCGGATACTTGTTAGCCTTTTCAATATCCTTTGTAGTAATAAGACCCTTAAGCTTATAATCATCATCAACGAGAGGAAGCTTTTCAATCTTGTATTTGCAAAGCAATTCCTTTGCATCCTCAAGGGTAGCGCCCTCCTTAAGAGTGATAAGGTTGTCCTTTGTCATATAGTCCTTAATAGGAACATTAAGGTCGGTCAAGAAACGCATATCTCTGTTGGTAATAATACCAACAAGCTTTTTGTTTTCATCGCAAATCGGAACACCGGAGATTCTGTATCTTGCCATAAGCTGGTCAGCTTCAAGAACAGTATTGTCTGGAGCTAAATAGAATGGGTCTCTTATAACACCGTTTTCGCTTCTTTTAACTCTTTCTACCTCGCCTGCTTGCTTTTCGATAGTCATATTCTTGTGGATAACACCAACGCCGCCCTCACGTGCAATAGCGATAGCAAGGTCTGACTCGGTAACAGTATCCATAGCAGCACTCATAAGAGGAATGTTAAGCTTAATCTTCTTTGTAAGGTGTGTTTCAAGATTAATCATCTTAGGAACAACCTCGCTCTTAGCAGGGATTAAGAGAACATCATCAAAGGTAATGCCTTCTCTGCCAAACTTGTAATCATATAAATCTTGTGACATATGTAATCTCCTTTGAAAACAAAATTTATTTTTATAATTATAGACCAAAAATCTTCATTTGTCAACAAAAAAGTGACAAATTAAATGGTTTTGCACAAAAAAGCATTTATTGAACAATTTTTTAATGCTTCGTAGGCATTCTTTTGTGAATTTTCATCCATAAAAATTCCAAAAACTGACGGTCCGCTTCCACTCATAAGAGCGCCAAGTGCGCCACTGTCAATCATTATGTCCTTAATCTTTTGTACGTTTTCGTTGGTAGGAATAATCACCTCTTCAAACTTGTTATACAAAAGAGAGGCAACGGCTGAAATATCGTTATTTTCAATAGCATTTACCATATTTTCGATGTTTTTTGAGCTTGTGCAATCAGTGCCAAACTTTTCATCAAGCATTGAAAACGCAACAGGCGTGGAAACCGAAGAATAATCAATTGCCGAAACCAGATAAATATCCTTGAATGAGTTGATAGGTGTAATTTTTTCGCCAATACCTTTGCAAATACAGGTGCCACCTGTTAAACAAAACGGTATATCTGCACCAACCTGCGCACCGATTTTACAAAGCTCATCGTAGCTCAGCAAATTGCCAAGAGCAGAGTTTAAAAGCTTCATTGCGCAAGCACCATCACTGCTTCCTCCTGCCATGCCTGCAGCAATGGGAATATTCTTTTCTATGGTAAAAATACATTTTTTTGCACGAATTTCTGTATAGTCAAGTAACTTTTTTGCACATTTATAAACTAAATTTGTCTTATCGTTTGGTATTTTGCTGTTATTTGCAACAATTTCAATAACACACTCTGAATCATTTGGCAACTCATCAACCGTTAATGAAAGCTTGTCGCAAAGAGAGACGCTTTGCATAATTGATTCCACATTATGATAACCGTTTTCCATACGATTAAGCACATCTAAATGCAAATTGATTTTACTGTAGGCTAAGCCTGTATAAACATTACTCATTTCGCATCAAACCAGTTGTCGCCAAGTGCAACATCGGCAGTAAGCGGCACTAAAAGCTCTATGGCCTTTTCCATTTCTGTCCTTAGTATTTTATAAGCCATTTCGGCACAGCTCTTGTGTGCTTCGATAATAAGCTCATCGTGTACCTGTAGAATTAACCTTGCATCAATTTTTGCATCCTTCAGCGCCTTATCAACATTAATCATAGCTATTTTAATTATGTCAGCCGCTGTACCCTGTATGGGGCTGTTCATAGCGGCGCGCTCACCGAAGGCTTGCATATTCTTGTTGCTTGAAGAAAGCTCGGGAATATATCTGATTCTTCCAAACATGGTCTTTGCGTAGCCGTTTTCCCTTGCATCCTCAATTAAAGAGTTAATAAATTTGTGTACATCGGGATAAGTTGCAAAATACGAATCAATATATTGCTTAGCTTCCTTATTTGTAACGTGTAAATCCTTGGAAAGAGAGAAGGAGCCAATACCGTAAACAATACCGAAATTGACCGCCTTAGCACGCTTTCGCAGCTCAGGAGTTACATCCTCTGGGCTGACGCCAAATACCTGGGATGCTGTCATTGTGTGTATATCCGCGCCGCTGTTAAATGCAAATATCATATTTGCATCTCTTGACATGTGTGCAAGCACCTTCAATTCTATTTGTGAATAGTCGGCATCAATCAGCACATAGTCATCATTTTTTGTAATAAAGTACTTTCTAAGCGCTCTTCCCAGATCAGTTCTTATAGGGATATTTTGCAAATTCGGCTCAGTAGAGGACAGTCGTCCTGTTACCGCAACAGTCTGGTTGAAGGTTGTGTGTACCCGCCCGTTTTCGTCAGCTAACTTTGTTAATCCCTCGCAATAGGTGTTGTTCAGCTTAACAACCTTTCTGTATTCCAAAACCTCGCTTACAATTTCATATTTATCAGCCAAATCCTCAAGCACATCAACGCTGGTGGAGTAGCCTGTTTTGGTTTTCTTTCCGTGTGGTAAGCCAAGCCTTTCAAAAAGCACCTCACCGAGCTGCTTTGGCGAATTAATGTTAAATTCCTCACCTGACAGCATATAAATTCTTTGCTTAAGTGCCTCGGCCATTTCGCCAAGATACCGAGAATAGCTGTTTAATCCACCTATATCAACTCTGAAGCCTTCCTTTTCCATATCGGAAAGCACATAAGCAAGGGGGATTTCAATATTTGTAAGAATGTGAAGGGTCTTATCTCTTTCAAGCCGTGACTTCATTTCCCTGTAAAGAGCAGAAATTACCTGTGCCCCCTGCTTTTCCTCGAAAATTGTGTCAAGGTAGCTTATTGCCAAAGCGGGCAGAGCATAGGTAGAGTCAGAAGGTGAGATAACGTATCCCGCAAGCATTGTGTCAAATACGCAGTTAACCTCATATTCCTTTAAGATTGACTTAACATCATGGCAAATAACAGGGGTTTTCTTTAAAAATTCCTTTGCGCACTCTGCTTCATATTCGTAGTTTTCGCCATTAGGTGTGTGAACATATAGCTTACCGTCAAAAAAGTGTATAGCACAAGGCTCGTTGTCCAAATCAGCAGGTAAGCCGCATTTTGAATTATTGTCAAATGTAATTTGCTGGCTTGGTGCTTCCTCTTGCACAGCAAAAATAGGGGCTTGTACAACATCAAGGTTGAACTTTTTAATAAGTGAACCGAATTCAAGTTTTGTAAACATAGCACGTAGCTCACTTGCATTAATTCCCTTATACTCAAAGTCCGCAAGACATTTTTCAATTGGAGCATCAAGCACAATTGTAGCTAAAAACTTAGAAGTAAATGCCATTTCACGTCCGTTTTCAAGCTTTGTCTTTATTCCCGCCGAAAGGGTAGAGGACGCATACTCCTCATATAACCTGTCAAGACTGCCAAAGTCTGAAATTAGCTTGAATGCACCCTTTTCGCCAATACCCGCAACGCCCGGAATATTGTCGGAGGAATCGCCCATAATAGCCTTTACATCAATATATTGGGTAGGGGTTACACCGTATTCACTTGTAAACTTACCCTCATCATAAACAACGTCTTCCTTTGTCTTAACGAGAACAACAGAGGTATTGCCGTTTATCAGCTGGAGTGAGTCGCGGTCACCCGTCAAAATGTAAGAATGTACTTCATCATCTGTCATACGGCTAACTGTACCGATAATATCATCAGCCTCGTAGCCCTCAAGCTCAACCACATTAAATCCAAGCAATCTAACACATTCCTTTGCGTAAGGCAACTGCTGTGCCAAATCCTCAGGCATAGGCTTCCTTTGTGCCTTGTAAAAATCGCAAGCCTTGTGTCGGAAGGTCTTTGCCCGAAGGTCAAAGGCAATAACCGCATAGTCAGGCTTTATATGGTCAAGGTGCTTTTTAAGTATGGTCATCATACCGAAAATGGCGTTGGTAGGGATACCCTCCTTTGTAGTGAGAGGGCGAATACCGTAATAAGCGCGATTTAAAATACTGTTACCGTCAACAATTAGTAAATTTTTCATTATCAGTTACCACTCTGCTTGCTCAGTGCCTGCTCTAAAGCAATTGTAAGCTGGTCGGTGCATGAGGTGTTTTTGAATCCGCATTTGTTTCCCTTAAGTAAACTGATAACCTTTTGCGCCTCCATACCCTCAATAAGCTTGGAAATAGCCTTTAAGTTTCCGTTGCAGCCGCCAATAAAGGAAACGTTTGAAACAATACCGTCATTTAATTCAAAATTAATTGTAGAAGCGCAAACGCCTCTTGTTTTAAAGCTGTAAGCCATAAAAAATCTCCTTATTTACAAAAAAGATATAGAAATTTCATACAAACTGTGCTAAAATACACATTAAGTAATATTCTTACCAATATTTTATCAAAAAACGGAGAAAATATCAATATGAGAATGAAAAAAAAGAAGTACGGAAACGAAAGATTGAACCTTTTGGGTCAGCTTTTGGTTACCGACATTGAAAATTTTGTTGAAAACAAGGACAATGTGTATGAAGCAAAAAATCCGTTAAGGATTGAAATCGGCTGCGGCAAGGGCGATTTTATAAGGGGCAAATCAGTGCAGGAGCCAAATTATAATTATCTTGCCATTGAAAAAATTCTTGACGTTTGTGTTTTAGCGGTTGAAAACTATGCAAAGTCAAGGGGCTTGGGGGACTTGGCATCTAACGGCGGCTGGGAAACATCTGACGGCACTGTATATCCCCTGGGTAGTGAAAGCATAAGCTTTGAAAAGGAGCAGCTTGGCAACGTACGCTTTACAATAGGAGATGCAAAGGAGCTGTTAACCCATTTGCCCGACAACTCCGTTGACAGCATTTTTATTAATTTCTGCGACCCTTGGAGCAAAAAAGGGCATACCAAGCGCAGACTTACATACATTGAATTTTTAAAAATGTATTCAAGGATTTTATCACCAAACGGCAAAATCTATTTCAAAACCGATAACCGCCCATTGTTTGACTTTTCCTTGGAGGAGGTTGAAAAGTCTCCGTTTACCCTTGAATATCATACCTTTGACCTTCATAATTCTGATATGAACAGTGTAAATATTCAAACCGAGTATGAGCGTAATTTCAGCGCAAAGGGCTTTTCAATCAATATGCTCATAGCAAAGAACAATAAATAAAAGCATAATTTTTCTAAATTCATATAATGTAAGTGAGAAGAAATTCTCAAAATATATGCGTTAAGGAAAAGCTATGAAAATAAACATTGTATCAAAAGACTTGAGATATATCAAAGTAAACGAATTGTTGCTCCAAAAGGGCTATGATTCGTTTATTTGCTCTTTGGACACATATTCGGGTTGCGATTGCTTAGTACTTTCTGTTGCTAATGAATTGACCGACAACGAGTTAAAGGAGCTGTTTGCAAAAACTGACATAAACACCCTTGTGCTAAGTGGAAATAAGCAGAGAATACATGAGTATTTTAGCGGAAGAATAATTGATTACTCAAAAAACGAAGAGTTCCTTTTAAAAAATGCCATTTTAACCGCTGAAGCAACTGTGTCATATCTTCAAAACTTAACAAAAGCCACCCTTTATAACAAAAAAGTCCTTATCTCCGGCTATGGCAGAATAGGTAAGGCGCTATGCCCAATCTTAAAAGCATTTGGCGCGCAAATTTTTGTGTACGCAAGGCGCAAGGAGGTAAGAGAGGAAATAGTAAGTAAGGGCTATATTTCTGCTGAATTAGAGTATAGT
>SVRE01000022.1 GCA_015065005.1 Oscillospiraceae bacterium | reverse complement strand
TATAATCAAGGGCTGATGTTATCGGTAGCGCTTACATCTATTTCAGACTCCTTGACGGATTTGAATTCTCCACCAAGCGCCGTGTTAAGCTTACAGTCCTTACCGAAGCAAACAACGCCAACCTTGGAATTTTCAGGCAAATTCTCTTGCTTTTTTATGTTGGCAATATATTTGTCTATTGTTTCAAGGCTTTGATTTGTAGAATGAGAAACGTCTGCTACAATATATATTTCTGTCTCTGTTTTTATTGTAGTTTTGTGCATACCTGCCAGGGCAAGTGCCACAAGCCCTATCATAACCGTATGCATAATCAAGGTTGCAACTGTTGATTTGCTTTTATTCTCTTTCCTTATGGCTATTACATAAGGAATAATTACCAATGCCAGAAGAGGTATGGCAATTAACAATAAGTATGGATTATCGAAGCTGATACTTATCATAGCAATACACCATCCAATCTGCCACCATTATTACAGCCAAGCATATGAAGAAGATTATCAGCTTGTCATATATACCGTCCAAGCCGCCTTCCTTTGCTTCGCCATAAAGGCCAATTTTTTCCTCTGCTTCAGTAACAGGGTCCTTTTCCGCATCTGCCAATGCGGAATAAATGTGATATTCTCTTTGCTCGTCACCTATAAGAACAGTGACTGTATATACGCCAACCTCATCAAGAGAAAGCTCACTTGATGCCTGTGCAGTGCTGAGATGAGATATTTTACCGCTTGGACTGTCCACACGAATGCTTTCACAGTTAGGAACAACATTTATCTGCGCCATCTGGCCGCAGCTGTAAAATGCATCATCCACAACCGTAGGGAAGGAAAAGTCCAAAAGGTTTTTGATTAAAAATACGTAATCTGCCAAAAGCGGCATATCTGAGTTGTGTAAATCAAAGGCAAACACAACCTCACGGTTGCCGTAGGTATTCATACCCGTGAATATTGCCGGGTTACCGTCATGGGTGAAAAGGGTGTTAAACTTACGGTATGTGTCAAGCTTTGAATACTTGGAAATATAAATAGAATTACCGCCAACATTTTCCAAAAGCTGTCTTACCGTAGATGCTGACGCCTTTGTTTTTTCCAAGGTTTCCGCCTTATCAAGCTTAATTACGCCCTGGTAGTTAAAGCCCGAATTTTCAACGCTTGCCGTTGGGTTGATCAACCATACACTGCCATCTGTGGGCACTGCCTTAGGATTGCAGGAATGGAAAATATACAAGCCATAGCCTGTTATTTTGCTGTCCTTACCCTCCTCAAGCTTAGTATATTCGGATGGCTCCATAACCGTAATATCGGCACTACCTACAACCTCCATAACGCTCTTTAAGAAAAACGGCGTTTGGCTGACCAAAAGAGTTTTATAGGCATTTTCATTCTTTACGTTATAAAGAACATTCTTATTATCAAGCATCAAGGAGTCACTATTGGTAATTTCAACAACCGCCTCCGAATACTTTTCTGTATATACGGTAAAGCTGAAATCCTTTGGCTCAGTCTTGCTTACGCTTATTTCCTGTGTGCCGTTTTCAACATCGGCACCGTCAACAGTCAGCTTAAGGCTGATTGTAGCATCGCTTTCATAGGAAACAGCCTTGCCCTTGACGGTCAAGTAGCCTAAAACAGTATAATCATATTCAACATCACTCAAGGCATAGTTATCCCTGCTGTCAGACAAGCTGATAAGCTCAAGATTTTCAGTGCTTGAGTACGCTTTATCGGTAAGAAGATAGGTACAAACACCCGGATTTTCCTCAAAGTAGGCCTGCGCTCTGTTAAGGGCTTCACCAAAGCTTTGGGAGCCGTAGCCCGGCTCAGCCTCACCAAGAAGAACAAGTGCCTCATCCTTACTGTCTTCTCTTTCAAAAACAGTTGTTGTATCGCTGCCAACAGAAATTAGCGTATAATAGCTTCCGTCCGCGGAGCCTTCAATCATTTCCTTGATTTTTTCCTTACCAAGCTCAAATCTCGTTTTTCCTTCATCGGAAACGATATTCATGCTTCCGCTTGAATCAAGCACGAAGCAATATTCGTGTGCTGCACCGGGCAAGGTAAATACGGGGTGGGCAATAGTTAAGGAAATGATAGCTATTGCCAGAATCTGAAGAATCAAGCTGATAATACCTGTCAGCTTATTATCCTTCCTCTTTTTCTTTAAGAATTTTTCACTGAGTGTCCACAAATATGTGGCAGATACGGTTTGCTCGGTAAACTTGCTCTTAATTATGTAAACAATTATGAGAATAGGGATTCCTATTAAGCCAAGCAAGCCTAAGGGATACTGAAAAGTCATTTCAATACCTCCTTTTCTATCAGCTTACCAAAGAAGATGTCTCCCATTTGGTCCTCTGATGACACAAGCAAATAATTTGCCCCTCTTGATGCGCAAACGTCATTAATCCTGTTCGTTACGTATTCAAGGGCCTTTCTGTATGCCTGCATAATATCTTTTTTAATGTTTCTTCTATAAAACTTCTCAGCAGATTCAGAATCGTATAAATGAACCTTGCCGCGGATTTTTGGATTAAGCTCATCCGGGGATAAAACCTGAATACAGAATACATCTCTTTTTTTATCTGCCAGGTGGTTGATGGCGTTTTCATAATCGTTATCTGTCAAAAAGTCAGATATGATAACAGACATACCGTCACCGTAGCCCACGCTTGTGGGAATAATGGCATCACTGATATAGCTGTCACCACTGAACTCAAGCTCATTAAGCTTACCGATTTCGCCAACAAAGGAATCCTTACCGACCATACCTGAAATAATGCTTACTATTTCTTTATCACGTATGGCATAAACGGAAACCTTATCCATTTCGCTCAAGGACAAATATGCAATGGTTGCAGCAAGCCTTAACGCCTGGTCTGCCTTGTCTGCCCTGCCATATTCCATTGAACGACTGGCATCAATGTATATTTTAGTATGCATCTGACGCTCGTCAAGATACAGCTTCTGATAAAGCTTATCAAAGCGAGCATATGCATTCCAATCTATTTTGGTTATATCATCACCGGGAATATAATCACGATAATCCGCAAATTCACAGGAGGAGCCGTAGGTTTTACTCTGGTGCGTTCCCCCGAACAAGCCCGCAACATTGTTTTTGATTAAGGATTGCAGGGCTTCAATCTGCTGTAAAAATTCCTCGTTGATTATTGATTTTCTCATTTTTTAGCTGACCTTTATTACCTTTTTGTTTCTTTTACTAACAAGTCAATTACGTCATCAACAGTCAGCTTCTCGTTAACAGCAGTGTAATTGATTTTAATTCTGTGCCTTAATACAGGACGTGCGAGGGCATCAATGTCATCATATGATACGTTATAGTTGCCGTTAACAAGCGCCCTTACCTTAGCACAGGTGATAAGTGCCTGTGCCGCACGTGGAGATGCACCGTACTTAACGTACTTTTTCGCACTGCTTGGCGCTTTATCAAGCTCCGCATGAGTATTGGAAACAAGCTTAACCGCATATTTTACAACATCATCAATTACAGGAACCTGAGAAGCAAGCCTTCTCATTTCCAAAATTGTTGGACCGTCAACAACGGCTGTTGCTGTTTCATCAAGAGTTACCTGTGTCATATTAACAATGTCCACAAGCTCCTCATCACTTGGGAACTTCATCAAAAGCTTGAAAACAAAGCGGTCCATCTGTGCCTCAGGCAACGGATATGTACCGTCCTGCTCAATTGGGTTTTCGGTAGCGAGAACAAAGAAGGGCTCACTCAAATCATATCTGTCATTACCAACGGTAATTTTGTGCTCCTGCATTACCTCAAGCATTGCAGACTGTGTTTTTGGAGTTGCACGGTTAATTTCATCCGCAAGAACAAGGTTTGCAAAAATCGGACCCTTACGGAAGGAGCTTACCATCTTGCCTGTTTCATCCTTTTCAATTACATTTGTACCTGTAACGTCTGAAGGCATAAGGTCAGGGGTGAACTGAATTCTTGAGAAGGGCAAGCTTAATGTCTTTGCAAGGGAACGAACCAAACGGGTTTTACCAACACCCGGCACACCCTCCAAAAGAACGTTACCGCCCGCTATAATAGCAATTATTACATTGTCAACTATTTCATTCTGACCTACAACGTCCTTGCGAAGCTCAGACTTGATAAGCCCTATGGTTTTGCTGAAATTCTGTACTTTTTCTAAGTTTTCTGTTTTAAAATCTGCCATTTTTCTATCCTCTTCGTTCTTTAATTTTCACTTGGTGGTGTTTTTAACACTGAAAAATATTTTCTCAAAATCTCTGCAAGCTCCTCAGAAATTTCTCCCTCTTGAAGCATTGCGGTAATTTTTCCGTCATATCTACCGATAACCTCGGAATATTTAACTCTTATACTATCTATGTCACTGCCAGGGTTAAGCTCCGGGTCGATTACGATGTCATCACTACCCACAACGGTACTACCTTCACCAAAGCCCGCATCTCCCGTTTCCGGCCTTTCCTGCTCAGGCTCCTCGGATTCAACATCATCCCCGTTATCCTTTTCCAGCAAATCCTCCTCTGTAAGGTCAAAAATCCTCATCAGCTCATCAACAACATAGACCTTAACATCCTCATTGTTTTTCTGCTGTGGAATTAAGCTTTTCAGCCCGTTGAGTGCAGTTGCATTAAAGGCTGTATCAAGCAGCTTATTTATACCTGACTCTGTGTAGGTCGGGTGGTCAACAATATCTGCCAAATCATCGTGGAGATTTTTTGTAACCTCATAAAGCTTGTCGCTTTCGTTGATTCCCGCGTTTTTGAGAACCGCACCAAGCTCATCCTTCAGATTTTCAATTTCCACCCTTGAATCTTCAACGTAAATGGTAGCACGAATTTCGGTCAATTGAGCCTCAATCGCACCCATATTCAAACTGAACATTGCAAGGCTAAGCTTTTTCAAGCTTTCATTCGGGCTGTCCTTTGCGTACATATGGAACGCATAGGTTGTATTAACAATGTTGACAATGCTGCGAACATTCTTGATTACCCGAACAACATAGTCCTTCATTTCTGAATTAAGCTTAACCTCATCAACCTTTGCAAGAAGCAACGTAAGCTCAGCAATAACCAGCTCCTTTGCATCATCTTGCATATTTGACTTTTCTACCTCTTTAATCAAGGCCTCCAGGGCAATCCTGTGATGGTTGGTAACCTCAAACTCATCATCCGGCTCGTCATTCGGCACATCAGGCTCCCCACTGCTGCTTTGCGGCGGCGCAGGCGGCTCCTCCATACTGCTTGCCCACATAACCAAGGACATTGTAAATACCGCAAACGATACCATAATGGCAACAGCATATACTATCCAGCCCTTGAAAAGGCCTGTAAAGCGCAAGGGTGCGCTGCTTAAAATAGCCTGTGTATCCTCCCTTTGCAGAGCTTTCAGCTCACCTTCATCGTCACGGAAGGCATACATTGTTTGTACCTTTTCCTTAAGGTCCATATCCTTATCAAGCCTTTTGGCAAGACGCTTATGATAAGGGAACGAGGCAAAAAAGGTTATGATCCCTAACAGTAAGCCTGAAGCAAGTGCAATTAAAACAGCGTAAGCAATATCGAATTCCATTTTGTCTTTAGCGATTACAATTAGGAAAGCCCCAACAACAAGCAAGGTAATGCTAAAGAAAGCAAGTGTGGCTTTCACAATAGCATCAATCAGATACTTTTTTCTGAAACGACCAAATCCTTCACCCATCATTGCTCCTCCTTAAATATAAATAATTAAAATTATTATACCACACGCAAATATATATGTCAAGAAAAA
This sequence comes from Oscillospiraceae bacterium, assembly GCA_015065005.1. GTDB lineage: Bacteria > Bacillota > Clostridia > Oscillospirales > CAG-272 > RGIG2000. The sequence continues at coordinate 23,970 of SVRE01000022.1, read as the reverse complement.
TGGCAGCTTGATGCAAAATTTTTCAAAATATTAGCAAAAAAGACATAATTAGCGGTGAAGCGCAAAGCAACAACGCATTTAAAATTTTCAAGGTGAATTTTCTTCATTTTTCTCTCGTTCTCACCCTCACAAACGGAGCAAGGAGTGCCTGCTTCATTTTATAAAAACAGACACTCCCTCGGCTTTTTTTAATTTTCAGAGGTATTTTTGGTTGTTATAACAATCGACTTTTTTTAAAATCCAGGCTTGCTTAAAAGCTTTCCGTTTGGTGCATTTTCGCCGTTAAAAGCATTTTTTACAGAGAAATGCATACAAATTTAGAATTTGCTTCAATTTTTATTTTTTTAAATTTTACAGCAGCTTGATTGACGGTTGAGTCAGCATTTTGAGTTTTATTTAATTCACAGTTGATTATTTTAAATTGCTGTGCTATAATACCCTTGAATTTGTTTATTTTCAGTTTACTTTAGTTTTATATTATTTTCTTTCAAGATAGGAGGGCTATGTATGTTTCATATTTTAGTTGTTGATGACGACAAAAACACACGCTTGCTTTTAAAAGCGGTGCTTGAAAATGCCAATTATACCGTTTCTACAGCAACCAATGGAATTGACGCCCTTGAGGTTATGGATAAAGAGCATATTGATTTGGTTGTTTTAGACATTATGATGCCGAAAATGGACGGATATGAGCTTACCAAAACCTTACGTGAAAGCCAGAATAATCTGCCTATTCTTATGATTTCCGCAAAGCAGCTGCCACAGGATAAGCACAAGGGCTTTTTGGTTGGCACTGACGACTACATTACAAAGCCTATTGATGATGAGGAAATGCTTTACAGAATCAAGGCGCTTTTAAGGCGCGCAAAGATTGCAAATGAGCATAAAATCTTTGTTGGAAGCGTAGTTCTGGATTACGATTCCCTTACTGTTTCACGGGGGGATGAGTCAATAGAGCTACCCCAAAAGGAATTTTTGCTGCTTTTCAAGCTGCTGTCTTACCCCGGAAAGATTTTCACCCGCATCCAGCTGATGGATGAAATTTGGGGCGCCGAGAGTGAAACAGGCTGGGAAACGGTTACCGTTCATATCGGAAGGCTGCGTAAAAGATTTGAAAATTGGGATGAATTTCAGATTGAAGCCGTGCGCGGGCTTGGCTACAAGGCGGTGAAAAAGATATGAAATACGCCGACAAAAGGGACCAACGTAACATACGAAAGCTGACCCTTGTTTTCTCTTTGATCGTTTTAGCTGTTTTGGTAGCGGTGCTTGCGCTTTCCTCCCTTGCTGCATTTATACTTGTTGAAATGGGCGCTATTGCAAGTGAAGACGGTATTACCACCTCCCATATCATTCTTTTTATGGCTATTACGAGTGTGGTTCTGGGTACTATCATTTCAATAATTACAAGTAAGATGATTTTAAGTCCCCTTAATATGATGACGTCAAAAATCAACAGCCTTGCAAACGGTAATTTTGGCACAAGGGTGGATTTTGACCAGATTGTCAGCCGTGTGCCTTCCTTTTTAGAGCTTTCCACGGTTTTCAATAAGCTCTCTGAGGAATTACAAAGCACCGAAATGCTAAGGCGTGACTTTATTAACAATTTTTCACACGAATTTAAAACTCCTATTGTGTCAATTGCAGGCTTTGCAAAGCTTTTAAAAAAGGGCAATCTGACAGAGGAGCAAAAGGAGCAATATCTTACAGCCATTGAAGAGGAGTCTATGCGGCTTTCATATATGGCTACAAATGTTTTAAACCTTACAAAGGTCGAAAACCAATCAATCCTTACTGACGTTTCAAAATACAATGTATCGGAGCAAATCAGGTCCTGTATTCTGCTTCTGGAGCCAAAATGGGCAAAAAAGGAGCTGGATTTCCAGTTTGAGCTTGATGAATATACGATTGATGCAAACGAGGAGCTTTTAAAGCAGGTTTGGATTAACTTAATTGACAATGCGATTAAGTTTTCAAACGATAAGGGCGCAATTACAATAACTGCCTCCGAAAAGGCGGAGCTCCTTTCCGTTTCCATTACCAACTATGGCTTCGAAATTCCGCCACAGGTAATGACAAAAATCTTTAATAAGTTTTATCAGGGTGATGTTTCCCACTCGACAGAGGGTAACGGAATCGGACTTTCTATTGTTAAAAAAATTGTTGACCTGCATAAAGGCAAAATCATTGCAGAAAGCAACAATTCTGCGGTAACCTTTACCGTTACATTACCAAAAAAGCAAGCATAATTACTGTTTCAAGGAGAAGCAAAATGAATGAATTTTTAATGATACTTATATGTGCAGTAATCGGTTATATGATAGGCGCTATCAACCCGTCATACATTATTTCGAGAATAAAAGGCTTTGATATCAGAAAAAAGGGCTCGGGTAATGCGGGTGCGTCCAATGCTCTTATTGTTTTTGGAAAAACCGTGGGCATCCTTTGTGCGCTTTTTGATATTTACAAGGCGTGCTTGGCTATTGAGCTTACAAGACGCGTTATTTTCCCTGAATTCGGGCTTGCATTTATTGTTACAAGCACTGCCGTTATTATCGGACATATGTACCCGTTTTATATGAAATTTAAGGGTGGCAAGGGTCTTGCCTGCCTGGGCGGTGTTGTTCTGATGTACAGCTGGAAATACTTCCTTATTTTGCTTGCTATTGAAATTATCGTTGTTCTTGCAACAGACTACATATGCTTTGTGCCAATGACGGCATCAATCATTTTCCCTGTTACTTACGGAATTCTTGAAGGTTCACTAAAAAGCGCTTGCATCTTTTTGATTGCAACTATTCTTATGCTCTTTAAGCACGCTGAAAACATTATTCGTATAAGAAACAAGTCGGAATTGCACTTCAGCTATCTTTGGAATAAGGACAAGGAAATTCAGCGCATGAATGACAACGAAATAAACATTGACGTGTCAAAAACAAGCGAAAACGCCAACAAATAATTTTACCTGTGTTTGCGAAATTTGTCAAAAATTTTCTCTTTGTTTATTTTAAGTTTATTTTTCCGCGATACTATTTAATGTAGGTTAAATTTAGGGGGCATTAATTATGAGTAAAATTTTTGCATTATTCAACCCACTCTCAGCGAACAAATTAGGAGAGGAAAAGGCGCATAAGCTGATTGGCTTTTTCCCAAATGAGGACATTATTGATTTTGTTGACATTACAAAAATCAACGACTACAAGTCCTTTGTGGAATTTCTTGAGCCGGATGACAAAATCGTTATTTGCGGCGGTGACGGAACCATAAACCGCTTTGTTAACGAGATTTATGATTTGAACATTAAAAACGAAATTTTGTATTATGCAACAGGCTCGGGCAACGATTTTCTGCGCGACCTTGACAAAAGCCTGAAAACGGTCCTGTTTCTCTTAACGAGCATATATGCAACCTGCCTGTTGTAACGGTTAAGGGTAAAGACTATCGGTTTATAAACGGCGTTGGCTACGGAATTGACGGCTACTGCTGTGAGGTTGGAGACAAAATGCGTAATTCCTCAGCAAAAAAAATCAACTATACCTCTATTGCAATAAAGGGCTTGCTTTTCCATTATAAGCCTACAAATGCGGTTGTTACAGTTGACGGGGAAAGGCACGAGTTCAAAAAGGTTTGGATTGCCCCAACAATGGTTGGCAGATACTACGGCGGCGGTATGATGCCTGCCCCCAACCAAAAGCGTGAGGATAGAAGCGACCACGTTTCCTTATCTCTTCTCTATGGCTCAGGAAAGCTAAAAACCTTGATGATTTTCCCTTCTATTTTCAAGGGTGAGCATATAAAGAAAACAAAAAACACAAAGGTTTTTGAGGGTAAGCATATCACAGTTGAGTTTGACCGCCCTGTTGCTTTGCAGATTGACGGTGAAACAATTTTGGACGTTACCGGTTACGAGGTTAAAATACCAAGCATAGAAGCGCCAAAGAAAGTATATGCCGAGGCAGCAGAAAACGCGTAAATACATAAAAAGCACACTGGAATTCAGTGTGCTTTTTTATAGCAATGCAGATTGAATATTTACACGTCCACGGCGGCTTTGTGCTACCCTGTGTGCGAAATTTGGGGAATTCATCAGATTATCTTTGAAAAATCTATACAGATTTTCACATAAGCTCTATTATAATCTGCGGCAATTATCTTTATTTTTGGCTCCTTATTTTAGCTTTCAATATTAATTTTGTTTGCTACGCCAACCAGCTTGTCAAGCTCCGTCTTTACCTTTTCAAATTTTTTTATGCCATAAAAGGTCATACGGAAAGGATTTTTTTCTATGGATATTGGGTTACCATGCCTGTTGTTTGTTAAAAACTCCCCGTAAATGGTAGCATGCCCTGCACAAAACAAACGTTCCAGCCTATTTTGACCGTACTCTATTTTAGTTATTTTCCGTACCGTGAAATAAACGAGCGAATCCCTCCTATATCTTCTGATGATAAAACTAACCGCCGGTCTTTCCCTTCTGCTTCTTTTGCGAAAACGAAGCTCGTTATTTTCTATTTTCAAGCCCATTGGCACGTATAAGCGAAGCATAAGTAGAAGCATCCCCGCTAACACCACTGCAGATAATGCACGCTCTTGCAGGCTTATGTTGCCTTCAAAACACAAAATCGTAAGTGCAGCAAGGAAAAATACTAACAAAGTAAGTGCCCCTAAAAGGATGTTTTTATCATAAAGATTAAATAGCCAAATCTGCTTGATTTTCATATAATCACCTCAGGAATATTTTAGCACTGTTCTTTTTAATTGTCAACATATGAGCAGTTGGTATTAGCAACTTGCGGTTGTATTCTTGACAATAAGACGAAAAAATGATATTATATAAAAAGAAATATTTATCAAGAGGTGCTTATGGGTTTTACAGAGGTTAAAAGATTAGTTGACACTATGCCGAGGCGCGGTATCCCCTTTTTTGAGCTGGTTGTTACCAAGGATGGAAAAGAGGTTTTCAGACACAGGGTGGGCAATTCTGACCCAAAGCAGGAAAAGCCCTTTGAAAAGGATGACCTTTATTGGCTGTACTCTGCCACCAAGGTTGTGACCTGCGTTTGCGCTATGCGACTAATAGAAGAGGGCAAAATTAGTCTGAATGACCCTGTTTCAAAATACATCCCTTCCTTTGCTAATTTAACTGTCCGTCAGAGTGACGGTAGTGTTAAGCCCTGTAAAACGGTAATGACTGTTGAGCATTTATTTACCATGACAGGGGGAATCGGACCCGACCACGAGTCAGTGGAGGCGCTTACCAAAACCTTTAGTGCAAATCCTAATGCAAGCACATTTGATGTTGTTAGCGGCTTTGCCGATACTCCCCTTTATTTTGAGCCCGGTACAAGGTATCAATACGGCTTTTGCCATGATGCTTTAGGTGCTGTTATCGAGGTGGCAAGCGGAATGAAGCTTAGCGATTATATGCAAAAATTTGTCTTTGACCCATTGGGTATGAAAAATACAGGCTTCCGCCCGACAGAGGAGCAAAAAAAGCGCTTTACAGCGACATATAACTATGACAATTCCAACGGCACAAGCCAGCTTATCCCAACAGAAAACAAGTTTATGTTAGCGCCTAACTATGACAGTGGCGGTGCAGGACTGTTCAGCTGTGCTGAGGACTACATTAAATTCATAACAGTCCTTGCAAACGGCGGTACAACAAAGGACGGATATTGCCTTTTGAGTGAAGATACCATTAAAGAAATGGAGGTTAACCGCCTTTGCCCACAGGCACTGAAGGACTTTGTTAACGGCAGGCTGCACGGCTATGGCTGGGGACTTTGCGGACGTGTACATATGAACCCTGTATATTCCCTTTCCAAGTCAAGCGTAGGTGAATTTGGTTGGGACGGTATGGCGGGCTGTTTTTCAATGGTGGACAGAAAAAACAGGGTGGCTATTTTCTACGGAATGAGTGTGGTTAACTGCACGTACTCCTATATCATTTTACAGCCACTTATCCGCACACTTGTTTTTAAAGCTTTGGAAGGTTAAACTATGTTTTATATACTGACTATTCTGATTTCTATGGCTATAATTATATTAGCCAATGTATTCTCAGTACCCTTTGACCCAAATAATCTTTTGTGGCTGACGGTTAACACTGTCATAGGTACTGTTGGTGTAATTGCGGCTGACGGACTAGGCGCTTTAATTGTAAGGCGGCTCCTGCCTATGAAGTGGTTCACACCCGAGAAAAAGCTGTTTCAGGTTTCCAAAAAAGAACACAATTTCTACAAGGCAATAAAAATTAAGGCTTGGAAGGACAAGGTGCCTGAGCTTGGAATGTTTACTGCCTTTAGTAAAAGTGAATTTAAAAGCTCTGCTGACAAGGAATACTTACACAGGTTTATTGTGGAGAGTAATTACGGTGTAATTTGCCACTTGCAAAATGCCATTTTCGGCTTTGTGATTTTGTTTATCCCATATTGGCTTGGGGGGAGCTCTTATATTTTCCCGTCCTTGCCGTCTGTCTGGATTCCTATTTTCTGTGTGAATTTTGTTTTAAGTATGTTGCCTGTTTTCATTTTAAGATATACAAGCTACACTCTTATAAGGCTTTATAACAAGCAAGTTAAAAAAGGAACTATCATTACATGAATAAATAAAAGAGCTTTCCTCTGTTAAAGGGAAGCTCTTTTTGTTTCTATTTTGTTATAAAAATAACCACAGGGTCAAGGATTTTGGCTGAAATATCTAAAATATACTTATCTTTTTCACAAGCAAAGGGTATTTCCTTGGTCTCACCGTTTGGCAATAACGCCTCAAACCTTTTGGCATTAAAGCTGCAAACAAGCTGAACCTTATCTATCGGGTCAAGCCCGATATTAAACAGCGCACAGAAAACCTGCCCGTTTTCCATATCGGCTACCTTTAAGTAAACCTCCTCATCATTTGGATAGTAAAGTGGCATTTCGCCCGTTTGACTCAGCAAACGGATAAGCTGCTCCTTCCTTGAATAGTTAAGGTAAGAAAAGGCTGTTGACAGGTGAAATTCAGCCACAGGGGTGCCCGAAAATACAAAAACCTTACCTCCAAGCTCATTTTCAAAAGCGGTAACACCTGGGAAAAGCTCCTCGTATTTTTCATAATCTGTGGTGTTGCAAACCAATGAGTCTATTACAGTTTTTTCACTTGTGGGAACAAGCTCCTTTATGCCCATTTGGATTGAGCTTTTAGAGCCGTTTTTATAAATTTCTCTTATGGGCTGCTTTCCTGTCCACTCACGAACATCTACGCCAAGATATTTACCAAAGCCGCGCTTGATCAGGTTCTTAGCTGTATCGGACGCCAACATCACTGAGCCCTTTAGAATTTCCATTATTTCATCGTTGCTTAGGCGAGAGTCAACATCACCCTCCAAGCATACAACGCCGCCGTTTTCGCTTGAATAGTACATAGGCAAGCCAAGCTTTTCAAGAACGCAGTAGCTCCAGCCGTCCCATTCCTCCTTTACCCTGCCATATGTAAAGTCGGGAGTTGAGGGAACGAAAATTCTGCAACCGCGCCATTTCAGGCTTGGTTGAAGCTCTGCAAGCTTTTCATAAAAACCGCGGTTTTTAGCAAGGATTTCCCTGTACTTCTCTCCGCTTTTCGGCTCGTGGGTGATTAAACGGGTTATCCAGTGCTTGGCACCGTTTACCCCCTCCAAAATCGAGCCTGTATAGTGGGAATGCATACCCTGCGCGCTCACGCTATACCTGTTTTGCGGGCAGGTATCCGTTTCTGCAAGCAAAACATCTACCTTGCCCTTTAATTTTGCAATCTGAGTTGCGGCACGGTGGAAAACACGGCTTAAGTATCTTGCACCCTGTGGGGTATAGTTCCCGTTATTAATTCTTACGGTTACAGGATTGCCCTCCCCTGCCAAGACAGAAGAGATTTCATAGGCGAACTCCGCATTATTACCGCAGCAGCAATAGGATGCGGGCAGCCTTTGGTTTACACTGTCAAGCCCTGCACGGATGGTTTTTGCGGCTTGTACAAGAGAATCCCTTTGGCAATCAATAAATATGTCTGTATATTTTTTGCTTATTTCCGTTCTTTCGTTAACTATTTTCCAAAGCTCCCTGTCGGTTAAGGACGTGCCTGCGCGTTTGTTGAACATATCCATATGTAAGGGGCAGGCACAGCCCTCTCCCTTAAACCAAATGGTACGTAAATCATCATCAATCATAACGTGGTCCGGCTCGTACCTTGCAATGGTTGCCATTACGTTATATATGTAATCCTTAAAGCCCTCGTCACAGGGGCAAACAACACGTGTTGCTGCTCCGTCTGTAAAATTAACGTGGGTTTGGTATGGGAACATACCGCCAAGAATCCAGCCGTGGCCAACGGTTGCTTGAACCAAAATTCCGCTTTTTAAGCCCATTTCACTTAAGCGAGCTTTGAATTTTGCATATTTTTCGCACAAAATTGTTACCTTATCAGCCGGTGGATTGCCCTCAGGCACTAAGGTCATACTAAAAAGCGCGCAGGATGCTATTCCCTTTTCGTTTTGCTCCCTTATATCCTGGCAAATTTCCTCCAAATGTGTTAAATCAAGAGGCATTATTGTATATGAAGATAAATTTGTTTTCATATTATATCTCCTTTATAGGTCTTTAGTTGATTATATCACAGTTTTCTTATACAGTTCAATAGCAATAACGAATTTTCAGCCGTATTATATTTTTAAAATTCACCAATACTATTTTGGGTGATTTTATGAATTTGATTAAAAGATTTACCGCTTTTTTCTTAATAGGTAGCTTTGGATATGGCGCAATAGAGCTTTTGTGGCGTGGATATACACACTGGACCATGCTTTTGGCAGGCGGAATTTGCTTTTCTTGCTTTTCTGTGGTATCAAATAAGCTAAAGGGCAAATTCTTTATTTTAAGGGCGGTTATTTGCGCCTTGATAGTGACAATTGTAGAATTTATATTCGGGATGATTTTTAACGTATGGCTACAGATGAACATTTGGAATTACGGTGGGCTGCCTTACAATATTTATGGGCAGATTTGCCCATTGTTTACTCTGCTTTGGGCAGGTCTTGCATCAATTTTATTACCATTAGTTGATAGGTTAAACGCTCACTTATGCTAAAAATGACAGAGCCTTAAAGTCTCTGTCATTTTAATTTTATTTATTGAATACAAGCATATTCCAAGAATGCTTTTGTAAGGTAACCTTGGAATTGCTTATGATATTAAGGTTTCTTGGCTGAACCGCCTCATTGTCCTTATCGTTTGTAGCATTTAAATTGTCAGAATAAAGCTCTATATGCTGACTTAATGTGTAGCCTTCAAAGCCGCCCAGGTTGATTTCAAGCTCCATATCCTCTGTAAGGGAGCGGTTGGCGGCGAAAACAACCACTTGATTTTTTTCCTTATTCTCAATTACAGAGGTGTAAAGATAAGGTATATCCCAACCCTCGCTTGACTTATAGGAATCGCACTTGCTTTCTGCCCTAAGGGTTACGCCGTTGCCGTAAAGGGATGCGTACATGTATGGGTAAAAGATAGTTTGCTTCCAGGCTTTACCGCCATTTTCCGTCATAATGGGCGCGATTACGTTAACAAGCTGTGCCAAGCACGCAACCTTGACACGGTCACAGTTATTCTGAAGCGACATAAGCATACAACCAACAAGCAAGGCATCCTCAAAATTATATTTTTCCTCAAGAAGATGTGGGGCAATTTGCCACCTTTCCATCTCTTTTTCCTCATCCTTGGTCCTGTACCAAACGTTCCATTCGTCAAAGGACAAATTTACAGTTTTATCGCTGTTCTTTTTTGCTTTGATTTCATCACAGATATTGGCGGTTTTCTTAATAAACCTATCCATATCCTCTACTCTTGCAAGGAAGTTTGGGGTATTCTGCGCTTTGTTTCCGTAATAACAATGTAAGGACAGGTAGTCAATATAGTCATAGGTATGCTCCAAAACTGTCCTTTCCCATTCCCCGTATGTGGGCATATTGGGGTCAGAGCTACCGCACGCCACAAGCTCAATTGTGGGGTCAACCCACTTTAAAACCTTGGCGGTTTCTGTTGCTGCCCTTCCGTATTCCTCAGCGGTTTTATGGCAAATCTGCCAATCCCCGTCCATTTCGTTGCCCAAGCACCAAAGCTTAAAGCCAAAGGGCTTATCAAAGCCGTTTTGACGGCGTAAATTTGCATAATATGTATTTGTGTCGCTGTTGCAGTATTCTATTAAATTACGTGCTTCATCAGGTCCTCTTGTGCCAAGATTTACCGCCATCATAACATCTGTGCCTGCGCGCTTTGCCCATTCCTGGAACTCATCAACTCCAACCTGGTTTGTTTCAACAGTAAGCCAAGCTAAATCAAGCTTTTGCGGGCGCTTGCTTTTATCACCGATTCCGTCCTCCCAATTATATCCCGAAACAAAGTTGCCGCCGGGATAACGGACTATTGGAACATTTAGCTGATTTATAAGCTCCAAAACGTCTTGTCTGAAGCCCTTATCATCGGCACTTTGGTGGGTTGGCTCATATATTCCGTTATACACTGCCCTTCCAAGATGCTCGATAAAGGAGCCGTATATACGCCTGTCTATTTTACCTATTTCATTATTCTTGTTTACAGTAATTTTAGCTTTCATATTTTCTCTCCAAATAGTTATATTTTCATTTTATCACAGTTAAAAGCAGATTTCAATAGATGCAGTTATTTAATGCTCCAAAAACGATATTAAAAGGTTGATTTTTCCTTAAGCACGTGGTACAATGAAATACGAAGTATTTTTAAATAAGAGAACTTAAAATATGGCGTTACTTATTTTATGAAGCAGGAAGGGTAAGAAGCTATGACTGATATTATTTTTTCCTTTGATACAGAGGACTTTACCTCAAAAAGAGCCGCTGACGGCATTTTGTACGAGGCCAATTTATTTAAAGAAGAGGGCGTTAAAGGCTGCTTTTGCGTTGTCGGATTGCTTGCAAAGCACCTAAAGGAGTGGGGGCGCACTGATGTTATTGAGGCGCTATCCCACCACGAAATAGGCACACACACCTACGGACACACCCTTCACCCTATGATAAACGAATACACAGACATTGAGGATTTTGAAGAGGCACAGGCTGAGCTTATAAGGCAGGAAACCCAAGGTATTGAGTATATCAAGGACACGCTTGGTGTTGACAGAGTTTGGGCCGCTTGCCCTCCCGGTAACCAAAAATCATATGTTGCTATGTACGGCTACCACAAAATGGGTATCCCTGTTTATGCTGATACATTTTGCGACACTGAGCTTGGTACAGGCGCTTATTACTGTAACATTTTCCACGTAAACTACACCTTTGGTATTGAGTGGTTTTTAAGAGATAACGGTGAAGAGGGAATTAAAAAGGTTCTTGACCAGCTTGCAAAAAGAGAAAGAGCGGTTATCTACACCCACCCGAATATGATTATAAAAGAGGATTTTTGGGATGCGGTAAACTATCATAAGGAAAATTTGGTTCCCTTTGGAGAGTGGATTGAGCCGAAGGATTTACCAAACGAGGTTACCGAAACCGTACTTAAAAATATGCGTACCCTTGTACGTATGATAAAAAATGACCCAAGATTCAGAATAACCACCTATTCCTCTCTTGCCTCCGAGCTGCAAAAGGAAGGGGAGCGAATTGTTAAGAGGGAGTATGTAAAGGAGCTTTACGCTTCGCTTAAGAAAAGCTTTTTCCCTGTACAGGACCCACTTTCCCTTTCTCTTTCCGATATGATGCTTGCTTGCCGTGATTTCTTGATGGGCAAAAACGAGCATTTGTGCGGGGACGTGTACGGATTTTTGTCTAAGCCTTATGAAATTACCAAGGAATTAACACTTACAAAAGAGGATATTATTTCCGCTTGCGACCAAATAAGGGACGGCAAGTTTTTACCCGAAAAAATCAAGGCTGGAAACGAATTTATCGGCCCTGCTGACTGGCTATTTGGTGCTATGGAGGTTATTTTAGGCGCTGACACTGTAAAGGTTGCACCAAAGCCACAGCTACCAAGCCTTGACTGTATGCCAGAGGTGCGTGACAGTGATTTCAAGGGAACCTGGCAGCACTCCGACAGCTTTGAGGATAAATACCTATCCGACCGCTTGCGCTATCAATCCTACACTATGCGCTTCCGCCGTGAAAGCAGAAGGATTAATAAATAATTTCTTAGAACATATTATTCTAAAAAACCAAAGGGCAACCTGCTTTTTCGCAGGTTGCCCTTTAGTTTTATGATATTAAAGCACCTGATATGCGTTAGCTGCCCAGGCATAGCCCTTGCAACGGAGCTGCTTGCCTGTGATAGCGCTGGTGTTTTCGCTGAAGCCGTATTTACAAATAGATGTCTTGTAGTTCTCTGCTATTTCGTTTGCAAGCTCTGTATAGCCAAGGTTACGAAGGGCATAAACGAACATTACAACGTCAGGCGCCCAAACTGCACCGCGCCAATATCCATCCTCGATAAACATTGGGCTGTCAAGAGCCTCACTTGCGATACCGCCCTTGCAAAGGTGATGCGCTTTGATCTGCTTTACGATATATTCCTGGATTTCCTTTGGAAGCATATCCTCAAGAACAATTACACGAAGCGGCATAAGCGCATTACAGTAATATGGCTCACCTGTTTCTGCCAAGCGAACAAATATTTTTTCACCGTCCCAATAATCCTTAACCGCCTTTTCTGCAAGCTCCTTTGCGAGCTGAGCATAAACACGCTTGTCTGTTGGGAAATTAAGAACCTCAGCAGCCTCAGCTAAGAATGAGCATTGAACGGAGAGGAAGGCAATTAGCTCTGATGTTTCAATATGCTCACTTTTATCAAAGCAGGTTGAGTTATCCTGTCCTGAGTCATTACCGTGATAGTATGAGGGAACATCACCGCGAAGGTTGAGCCACCAGTCTGTATTACGCTTCATATCAAAGTACACCTCTTGTAGTGCGTGTGGAGTTGCAAACTCAGGATTTCTCTTTATCATTTGCTTATACATCCAGCCCTGTACAGGTGGCTTTACAAAGTTCCAAACCTTATAGGATTGAGAAATAGCATCAGGTACTCTGCCAACACGGTTAATATGCTTATACATTATCATAAACTGGTCCATAGCAAGACGGAAATCAACATCTGCCAAGCCAAGGGCATTGAATGCGTTGTCCCAGCTCCACACGTTGCTCATACCTGCCTTACCCATTACAATAGCCTCGGTTGAGAAGTTACCTAAAGGAGCTATGGTGTTGCTCCACATAATATAAGCACATTCCTTTTCATACTTGTTCTTGCACTTGAATTTCTTTTCCCAAGCTGCATAGTCCTTCTCTGCCCAATCTGCATAATAGTCATAAGACATACCGCGTGCCTCTACTGCCGCCTTGTCAAGGAAATTAACCTCTATTGCAAACTCATATTCGCCCTTTTCATCAGGGAAAGCGCGAACATTGGCATATTCAGCAACAACCTCACCCGGCAAACGGGATTTTTCAATCTCAAGCCTGCCCTTGACAGGAACGAACATTAGGCTACAGTTGTTTTTAAAGTCACAAAGCTCGATAACTCCGTTTTGGACCACCTGGTAGTCAAACTTTGTGGTTGTTTTTGCAATTTCAACAAGAATATCCTTGCCCTTACCCTTAATGTATGTACCGTCAGTGCCGAAAAGGGTAATTTTTTGCTCACCGCCGTCAAATTTTGCAGTAATTTCACGGGGGACAAAGGAAAGCTTTGAGCCATCACCGTAATTAATTGCCAATACGCCGTTGAATATATCCTGGCCGTGGCCGTGAATTACGTCAAGCTTCAAGGTGTCCTTACCCTTTTTATCCCAAACAAGATAAGAGCCTCTGATACTGTAATGAAGTCTTTCAAATGAGTACATAAAAAATCTCCTAACGCATTTATTAATTTTATTGTACAATAAGTTTTATTTTAAATATGAATATTCAGCAAAAAATATGTGTTTTCAGGAGCAAATTGCTTTTTGCGCAAGCCTTCTGATTTTCTTAAGCGCTCTTATGCTATGAGGATAATCGGTAAAGGTTTTCTTAAATCCGTTATCCAAAAGAAGCTTTTCGGCTTCTTCCCTTCCTATTTTATTTTCAAGGCATTTGAAGAGCTTATAATCCTGTATTCCGTCATAAAAGTTTTCAAATCGAACAGAATCAAGGGCGCCGTCCTTGCCCGGGTAAACGCAAAAGCAATCTCCGCTTTGCAAGCCGCCGCCTGCATCGGTTATCAGGTACGGGTCCACCGCCTCATCTGAAAGAACGGAATTGTAAAAATTATATCCCCAATGCAAAAAGCCCTTAATATCGTTTAAGTACATTTGCATACCGAGCACGCGTATTCTCTCCCCCGGCATTGACATATATCTGTTTGAAAGATATGAGTCCGTTTCCGCACAGCAATAATAAACCCATAAATCCGGGGTTTTATTATCAAGAAAGGTTTGAATATGGGCGCTTGAGGAAATTGCGGTGTCCACAAGCCCTTGAGCATAAAATTCATAGTGGCTAAGGGCATCCATTACATTTGCATCCGGTGCGTATTTTTTAAAGATAGCTTTTGCCGCCTTATAGCTTTCAAGGCATTGCTCATTTGGCTCATCCGAAATATGAAAGCGACAGCTTTGATAAAGCCCTTCCCTTTTAAGCGTTTCTGTAAGCTTTGGTAATAATGCGCCCAAAAACTCCTCATACTCCTTGCCTGTTGCAGGGGTATTCCAGCCAAAAATACGTTTTAATTTACCATCTACCTTAGCTACTATCTTTGGTGCGGCTTTTGCGCCCCACTGGGTGAACAAATGGCTCATTTCAAAATATTCAATGCCAAGCTCCTTAGCCTTTTTCATAAAGGAAACAAGGCGCTTGAAATCAAATTCGTATCCCTTATCTGTCTTTGTTACGTCAACCAGCTGTACTGTAAGCCTTTCCTTTCCCTGCCGTGTGTCGAGGGGTGGAGTGAACATTGGGGTGAGCAGCATATTCATCCCGTGTCTGACAGCACAAGATATAAAATCATACATTATTTTATTATACCTTGGTGAAAATACCTTTAAATTGTAGTACTGTGCAATACTGTCATAATGGAACCAATTTGTGTACATAAGGCTGCTCTTGCCCAAATAAAAATCAAGCACGGTTATTTTATATTCCGCCTTGCCGATAAGGTAGCCGTTTTGCTCCAAGGAAATTTCTATGGGGTATTCCCCTGGGGTTAAATCCCCATTTACGGTAAACCATATGCTGTTGTAGCAGCCAAGCCTTGCCGTTGGCTTACGCTTTTCACAGGAGCATAAAACATCGGGACAGAAAAACGGCTTTTTTGTAAGATAATAATCATCACCCTTGCCCAGAACAGGGGTGGTACAGGGTACGTACTCAACCTGCCTGTAGGTTATGTATTTTTTAATGGGGCTTTTTATCTTTACCTCTATTTCCTTTTGCAGCCATTCAATTTTATATACAAGCTGGAAGGATAGCGTTTCATCCCTTGCCATTGTGTTCTCTTTTTCAAGCATTTTCGGTTTTTTATCTATTTGCACCTTTTCCTCGGCGCATACTGTGTAAAGCTCGTTCATTTTACCCTCCTGAAATAAAGCTATTTTTTAATTTAATTATATAAAAAATCTCCACAGAAATCAAGGGATGTTACAATAAAATCCAATGGAACATAGCAAAAAAGGAGTACGAACCGGGTTCGCACTCCTTTTGCTTTTATAAAATGTCCTTTAAGCTTGTTGAGATGTTTGCTTTAAACTCGTTAACCTCTTCTAAAGAAGCATCGCTTACCGAGGCCGCAATAACATCATTTGTGCTTAAAACAGTAAGCTCATAGCTTGGCACAATATATTTCATCCGAGTATTCTCCTTTAAATATATTAGTCAACTATTACGTAAACAGGGTTTTCGGAAACGTTAATGCTTACGTAGCCTATGCTATCGCTTGTCAGCTCAGACTTAACACCGTCAATATCACCGTAAACTGCTTCAACAAGAGTTGCCTTTTCAGCATCTACCTTGAGCAAGTAGTTTTCAGATGTTGTACCGTCAGATGTCTTGCACCATACAGCATAAGCGGTTCTGCCGTCATTTGATTCATATTCATAAATCAATACGTTTTCATCATATGCAGCAACCTCACGCTTGAATTTGAAGTCACCAAGAGTATTCTTCAAGGTGTACATATAGTAGTAAGAATCCTTCTTAACCTCTACGGTCTTTCCGTTTTCATCATATTCATAAGCGATTACACCACAAGTGCCGTACTTACCAACGGATTCGCTTTCAACGCCTGCGTCCTCGCACATATACATTGTAGCCTTGTCAACTCCGCAGGAGGATAGGAGAAGGTAAGAACGTGTAAGCCACATTGCCTGTACCTGTCTGCCTGTGTAGTTACCGTAAGCGTGCGCTGAAGTTGCTGTTGCATAAGCTTGGTTAGTATCCCAACCGAATTCTGTTATCCAAACCTCTTTTCCGCTGTAGTACTTGTTTCTCAATTCAACGAACTTAGCCATTGTTTCCTTGAGCTTACCTTCCTCAGGGCTGGCACCAACTGTAAAGTTATTGCCGTTTATCTGGATTTGCTTTGTCATATAATGGTGTACGTTGAATGCATCGTATGCTACCTTACCGTCTTTTCTGTTTGCCTTCATCCAGTAGCTCATTGCATTGATGTAGTTGCAATCAGCCGCGGAAATACCCGCCATTGCAACGCCCATTGTTGGGTCAGCATTCTTTACACCAAAGTGATTAATTCCGTCAAGGACACTTGATGTCAATGTGCTGCAGTGTCCGTCATAACCTGCAGACAAGAGTGCTGCATACTGGTATGCGGAGTAGTAATTGTGAACACCGTTCCATGAACCGTCAGGCTCGTTACCAAGCTCAAGCCACTTAATGCAGTTCAAGCCAACCACCTGGGTCTTATCAATAACACGCTGATCTGCAATTTCTTTAAGGCTTGGTGAGTTGTTTGCACCGTATCTTGCTGCAAGAGCAAACATACTGTCAGCATACATAAAGTATGTGTGTGGGTTGAACCTATCAAAGAAGTCAGCCCTTACAAATGCACTGTCTTCCACAACAGGCTGATTATTTTCATCAACCTTATTGCTTACCTGAACATTAACCAGGTTCCACTGGATACAAGGTATTACATTAATGCCTGCTGCTGAGTAATTCTTATACTGAGTATCGAAGTTACACATCCAGCTACCCTCAAGCTTAGTAGGTCTTGACATATATGCATTCAAATCATATGACCAACCGAAGTTGTGGTATTCTCTCAATACTGTTGAACAAATTACGGAGTCGATTGGTGTGTTACCGCCACCGCCTGCAACAAATCCGCACATACCCATCATTTCGCCGATTGTTACATTTTCGTAATCTTCCATTGTTATCTTGTCACCCTCACCGTTCTGGTAACCGTAAATTACCATTTCAGCAGGTGCATAACCGTCTTCAAATATAATCTGGATGTATCTTGCATCCTGTGCTACGTTAATTGTATTCCAGCCGGTTTGTGCTGTAAATTCATAGCTGCCGTCCCATGCGGAATCCTCAGCCATAAAGTCAACAGGAGTCTTTGACCATCTAACCTTTATTGTCTTGCCGCTGCTTGCAAAGTAAGTATATACATTGCTTACATAGTGCATATATTCAAGGTCAACGATTGGACGCATTGACATACCGTAAAGCAAGGTATCAGATGTATCCGTGAATATTCTTGACAAAATAGAGCTTGGTGTTGCGCCACTGTCCTTAAAGCCCTGCTCATCAAAGAGCTTTTTGAAGCTTGAAAGTGTTTCACCGTGGTAAACCCTTGAATCGTCATAATCAACAGGGATAAGCTTGTCGCCGCCGACTCTTATAGAGTAAACCTCACCTACATTATCGCCTATGTAAGGCTTGATTGCAACGTAGTAGCATTTATCTATTCCTGCATCAAGGGTGATTGTAACTGTCATTTCACGCTCACCTGTAATGCTTGCCTCAATTGCGCTTGCATTCTGGAAATTGCTGCTTGTAATTTCAGCTGTGCTATATCTTACATCATAGTTTACAGGAGAAGATGTGATATTGAATTTCAATGTAACGGTAGTACCGTTAATTTCTGCAACGCGTAAATATTTAAGCTCTTCCAAAGGAAGCATAGGAGCAACCCTTTCCTCCCTTAGCTCACAGCCGATACACTGGTAAAGTGCAGTACCGTTTGCAGATATGGTTGGCTCATTGGTGTAGGAAACAAATCTTTCGTAAACGTGTCCCTTTGCGTAGGTAACAACCTCATTGGTTGCACCGCAATAGCACTCGTAAATTTCCTTACCGTTTTGTGTACAGGTTGACTCTTCTACATACAACAATGTATCAAACGTATGGTCTACTACAGGAACAGGAACTTCTGTTGTTCCGCCGCAGTAGCACGCATATGTTTCCTTACCCTGAGAATGACAGGTTGGAGCAACTGTTTGCTCAACAAAATCTCTGTATACATGTGTATGGTCAAAGCTTAGATCAATATCAGCTGCGTGAATTTCAACCTCGGCAACCTTAAAGGTCATCGGGCTATCCCATTTGAGTGATGTTATTTGAATTTCAACAGTGTATGCTAAGATATTCTTACCTGAGAAAACAGTTGTTTTTGCTCCGGTACCGCCATATGCACCGTCATTCGCACCGACAGATGTAGATGCAGTTACCTGACCGTTTGCGTTTTTAACCGTAACCTTTGCAAAGGTATAGTTACCGCCGACGTACATATAAAGAGAAGAAAGATACATTTCCTGGTCTAATGTGATTGTCAAAACGTCACCAACATTACCGAACCAGTCATTACCCGCTGCCCAAAGGTTGGATGTAATAAGGTTTCCGTCAACCACGTTCCAAGCGTTTGCAAGGGCAGGATTGTACTCACCTGTTGTTATGTCGTATATACGGTCCTTTGTAACCTTTGTTGCGACTAACTTATCTACTGTTTCTGTCTTTGTGTCTGAACAGCCTGCGCAAGTAGTTACCTTTGTACCAGCCGATGACAGGGTTGGCGCAGAGGATTTACTTGATACGACCTGATAATTGTGTCCTGTTGCAGGTATGGTTTCTTGTGTCTCAAACACTGTATTACATATTGTACAGTATGAACCGCGTGACAAGCCCGGCTCTGTACAGGTTGCAGGAGTTCCCTCGCTTATAACCAGGTTATGCTCAAGCTTGGTGTTCTCAACCTCAAACCATTCAGCCGAAATTTCACCACATTCGGGGCAGGATTTGTAATATGTTGCATTTCCGTTACAGCTTGCCGCAGACCTTAAATATTCATCAGCGATAACATTTGCAAACATATGCTCGTTTACCATATCAAGAATTTCTTCATAAGAAACACCCTCTACTGATGCATCAGCACCGTTTTCCTGATAATAGTAAACCTGTGAACCGTCATACAAATAAGGAGCAACTATAACCTTATGGGAATAGAAATCCTGTGAAAAATCCGTTACCTTCAAATCATAGTTCTGGTAGCTGTATCCGTTCAATGGGAACACAACAACCTTACCCTTTTGAAGAACCCTCGGATTACCGTTTTCATCAAGTGGGGTTTGACCGTTCAAATTTTCTGAAGCGGCAAAAACCACACCTATGTCAACAGCCCTTCCAAGCTGCGCCTCGTACGCCTCCTTAGCTTCATAATCAACATCAAAGCCCAAGCAAATGTCCGTACCAAAGGGACTTAAGGAATACCCCTTGAATTCAAAAACACCGTCAGGCTCAGCACTGTCACCTGTCTCTTGCGCGTTTATTCCAAGCACTAAAGCAAGGATAAGCACAGCAGAAATAACAAGTGACCATAAAATTCTGCGTTTCATTTTTCTCTTCCTTTCAAATAACAGAAATTGCCATATATCCATAAAAATATATCCAAATAAAAGAAATATTTCACAATAATGGTACATAGTATATTATACCACAAAAGAAATCTACCGTCAATGCTTTTGCGCTTGGCAACTTCCACAAAAATTACGCGCGTTTTTATTAAATAAAAGAGGGAAAACTGTTTAATTTACCGAATTTTAAACTTAAGTTTCAACATTTAATAAAGATAAAGAGAACAAAAGCTCCTTCATGCTTCAAAAGCTTTTGGACGTTTACAAAATGGAAATTATTCTTTGGCAAGCGGGAGGGCTTCTATAGGGAGCGTTTGTTGCGAACCCAATCCAAATTGGAGATGTGCACGCAACACGTAAGGATTGCCAGCAAAGGGTAGAGGAAATTAACATTACACGAATGCTTGCGCCAATGCTTGTACCGCTTCTGCCGATTTGATTTGAAATTATGGACTCTCGCTTTTCCTTTAAGCTTTTTACAAGCTCGATAATTGAAACGGCGAAATCCATAGATTGCACAGATAATTTATCGTCTTTCATAATTAACTCCTTTTAATGAAGCATTCGCTACGCTCACATGAAGTAGTTGCTACGCAACAATGAAGCACTCACTCCGTTCGCATGAAGCGAAGCACACAAAAAAATTAGCGAAGCGACTTCATTAGGCGAAGCCGACTTCATAAACAAAGTGTCTTAATGCACCGAAGGTGCGCTTCATTCACAAACAAAAATCGAACACCCGAAGGTGTTCGATTTAAGTTTATGTTGGTGAGCGAGTGCCAACCTTAATTGAAAAAAATATGTTTTACCTTTTAATGACTTGTTTTTATTATATTTAATTATATATGGTCAGAGTAGCGTTCAGCAGTGATTACTCCATTATCCACATGCAATTTGCACACTCTTGCCGTGCGGGCTTCTGCAAATTCATCGCGTTTTTGACCGTCAAAATCACGGGCATGATAAATTGCGTAATATTGTCCATTGTATTTAATCACGCTGTGGTGCCCCGAACCCTCTTCAAAATCGTTTTTGTACATAACAGGGGCGAATTTACCCTCGTTCGTGTGCTTGACAAACTGCACCTTTGTCAAATCACTTTCGCACGAGCGTGCGGCAGCGTATCCAATATGGTATGAGTCATTGTCAAAGCAACCGCCACTATACATAACATATTGCCAATCTCCCTCGCAAAACCAGAAAGCCCCCTCTATGGTGTGCCAATCCTTGTCACCATTGCGACCTCGTTTGAAGATTTCCTCATCCATAGTCGGTACAATGACCTCACGAGGCTGATTTGCGGGTGTCATAGGATCAATCAGCTTATCTACGAAAACTCGTGTTCCTATGCGGTCACAATCTTTGTTATCTTCGGAATACCATAAAAACAGTCCCTTTTCGGTTTCTACCACATGAGAATCTATTGAAAATCGCTTGTAAAAGCAAGTCGGATTCATAAACGGACCAAGGGGCGAATCTGCAACCATTGCGTGCATAAATTGACATTCATCATCTGATGAACAGGAAAAATAAAGGTAATAACGACCTTTGTATTTTGTAACAGACGGAGCCCAATAACTATACCGTCCGTCAATCGAGGCAATAATCCCTTCGTAATGCCAAATACCAAATAAATCATCAGTTGAATACGCTTCCACTCCCTTTTTGCCTGTCACATACAGATAAAGCTTACCGCTGTCTTCAAAAATAAACGGATCGGGCTGGTACTTATCAGCTACATCAAATTTTAATTTCATAACCTTTCATTGCTCCTTAGTTGCATTATTGTGCGTAGAATAATTATAGCATAAGCCCAAAATTAAATCAACATAAATATTAATTCCTATGAAATAGTACAGTTGCATGCAACAAAAAAGCAAGGCTATCAAAAATTTGTACGGGAAGATGCCCTGTCTTGCAAGGTTCCAGCACGGAACGACAGGGCATACAATGCGTCCCCAATCCAAAACAAAAATGTTTTGGAGATGTGTACGCAACCCGTAAGGATTGTCAGCAAAACAAAAAGGACACTCGATTGAGTGTCCTTTTTGTTTTGCTGGTTAGCCAAGGGTAGTGTAAATCGAAAAGACATTTTAAAAGCTAATAGCAAAATATTTTTAGCGTTGATGGAATGTGCATAAATTAACTATTACTGTGACATAAAAGTCCGTTTTACTTTTTAGTGTGAGCAGTTTTTCCCTTAAAGTTTCAAATCTATTTACTTTTCAAAAAACAAGAGGTACAATAAAGATGTAATAATTCCATTATAGGTGGGCTAATTTATGAAAAATAACAACATTTATATCTCTAACTATGTAAAATCTTCAGACTTTATTGCAAATATAAAAGATTCGTGGGGCTGTGATATAATGGATTTGATTAGTGAAAACAAATTCTTAATAACCCAATATAAAAAAAGGGAAACTTTTATAAATAATGTTTGTGCTTACAGAAAAAAAGGAAATTATAAATTTCTGGAAAATAAATATTATCAGGATTTTCTATTATTGGAAAACCAAATGACATCAATCTTACGTAAAAAATGTACAATATGTTTTCACTCAACTAGATATACCAAAGAAGAGATAGAAAGGGTAAGGAAAGACGGCTTAATTACAACAAATGAAAAAAGTTTTATGTGTCGAATTAAGCATTTGCTCAATGAAAAGTATATAACAGAAAAACAATACCACAAAATTATAACTTTGGTATTGGAAGATAATCGAAAAGATTTTGACGAAAGGAGTAATCAAATATGGTTTCATTTTGGTGATGAAGATGTATCTACCAATGCAAGAGGCTTGTCTGAATTGTACAATTCATATGGCGGAGAGGCTTTTCGAAATTCAATAGAAAACACGCAAGTTTTTAGAAAATTAACAAAGAAAAGTTTTCCATGTTTGGTTATTTCACGTGTAAATCTTGGTAATTTGGATGAAAACAAGTTGTCATCGTTAGCTCGTCAAATTTTGCTAAATTATTCGGATAAAAACGCAAGAAAAATTAATTTTGAAATATATTTTAATACAAAAAGTATCCCTGTGCTTGATGTTATTGTAGTAGGCGAAGAAACGAAAATACAATATAAATTGAAAAAATTAAAAAAGTAAAAAACAAATTCAAAGAATGAGCAACAAAAAAGCGAAACGAGTGCCATTTTTGGGCACTCGCATAGCTATATGGTACTTATTCTTTTATTGTGGCTTATGCGGTATGAGAATTAACGGAGATAGCGGAACATCCCATACAGGAGCAAAGAAATATTATTACACCTGCTCAAACAAAAAGAGATTTAGAAAATGCGACAAGGCAAGCATTAAAAAGGAAGAGCTTGAAAAAATCGTTATTGATGAAACAGTAAAGCTTTTAAGCGACCCTGAAAACATTTCTAAAATTGCAGATGAGATTATAGCTTTACATAGTCAAATAACAAGGGAGCAAAGTGTGCTTCATTTGTTACAGGATGAACGAGCAAAAATTCAAACAACACTAAATAATGTTATGCGAGCTATTGAGGAAGGCATTTTAACACCTACCACAAAGGCAAGAATGAATGAGCTTGAAAATTCACTTGCAGATATCAATATCAAAATATCGGCAGAAGAAGCCAAGCTTGAAAGAACATTAAAAAAAAGTGATGTTGAGTGCTACATAATAGATGCTCTTAATTCAGATGCAAAAACACTAATTGAAATCTTGGTAGAAAAAGTAACGCTCTACGAGGATAAAATAGAAATCAGCTTTAGATACTCTAAAAACACAAATCCCGATGAAACCTTAACAGAGGTTCATCGGGACTTTCTTTTATATAGCACAAAAATTAAAATAACCCAAAGATGCTTTACTGCCATCTTTGAGTTAATTAAATAAGCTATTCACCTATAAAAAGTAAAACCAGTCGAAAGGTTCGACTGGTAATACTATGGTGAGCGAGTGCTAACCTTAATTGAACATTTATTGATTATACTGTCAATTTCATCTTTGATTCGATTTAACTATGCTGTATTAAAAGAAATTAAATTGAAATTTGCAATTTTTTAAAAATTTTATTGTTTGAAATTCTTGAAAAAATTTGATATAATTATACCGTAG
>SVRE01000086.1 GCA_015065005.1 Oscillospiraceae bacterium | reverse complement strand
AATATCACTATCGTGTTAGCGATAATATCACTCTTTGCGTCAGCAAAGAATATCACTTATAAAAAGCAGAAAAGAGAGAGCTTTACGGAATTTTGTTTCCGCATTACTCTCTCTTCTGTTTTTATCGCCGGTTTCGCCTTTGTTTAACAAATGCATCGGGCTACGCCCATACCCCTACTATATTTCTCCGATAAGGACATTCCCCATTTCCGTGTAAGCATTTTTTGTTTGTAAATTCAAAGCGTAAACCAAACCCGTAGGGCGGGGGCTTGCTCCCGCCGAATTGGCACGTGCATAGATTTTAAATATCGTATTTTGCAAGAATTTCGCTTGGCGTTTTGCGGAGCAGGGAAATAATTGGCAACGTGCCAAAGAACAGGCTGATTCCGTAAAGAACTGCCAAAACACACCCTGCCAGCCACAATGGGTAATAAAATATCTCACCAACAAGGGATGACATACCAAGGCACAGGAACAAAAATCCGCTTGTGACGAGGTAGCCTATAAGCACCGTTAAGGTTGTCAGCACCAATGCTTCAACAAAAAATTTAAACACCAGGTTCTTTTTCGACACGCCGATTGCACGGTAAATTCCAACCTCTTTTATACGTACCATCAAGGATGAGCGCATAATAAAGTACATACAAACGCTCATAAGCACAAGCATTACTGCCATTGTAATAATGCTTGTTATGATGTCTTGAATATTGCCGCTCATCATACTGTCAAAAATTCCGTCAGGGGTGATTATTGTCTTGTGATATAAGCTTGGGGACTCCAAGCTGCCAAACTCACTTAACAGGTAGCTTTCTGTCCTGTCGGGGTTGCTTGAATGAATAATAGTGTAGCACATATTGGAGTAGTACATATCGGGAATTACCTGTATTGATGTGTTAATTACAGACACGTCCCCGCTGTTTTCCTTAAGAGGAACGGCTTCACCGTAGTTTGCATACACATCCCCGTAGGTGGCGGAGGGGTGCGTTTCTCCAAGCTGCTTGGCAAATGCAATGTAATCAGCCTCGCTTACCATATATGTGTTTTCGTTAAAGCCCATATTGGCGCTTGACATATAAAATTCATCCTCATACATTATGTTATATGGCTTTAGCTCCTCGTAGGCATACGGTAAAACATTATAATTCCTCTCAAGCTCCACAAAGGTTGGGTATTTGCCATTGAGCCTTTTGTAGGCTATTGCCTTATAGTATTCCTCGGGGATAAATTGGTATTTTGCCACATCCACGCCCTTTTCAACGTACATCCATGCCTCCAGGGTGCGCGGCGAGAAGAAATAGTAGTCCTTAATGAAGAGGTCAAGCTCTTTGTACATATAATCGTAATACTCAAAAATACGGTAAAAAAGCGCATCCTCTACGGCTTTATTAAACTCCTCTGATTCTTGGCTCAACTGTGGCTGCTCCTTTGATATAAGCTGTGAAAAGAAGGTGTATTCATCAATCTTTTCAATTCCGTTTGCACTAAGCCAGGCATTGTAATCATACTCCGCTGTTTCGATTTTGGTAATCTTAATATCTCTGCCCTGGATTTTAATTGTTTCGCCAATTTGTGGGTACTTAACGTCTTCACGCCGAGATGCAATTGCAAGTATTGCCTCGCCAGGGTTAACATCTACCCCGTAATCGGAGCCAAGGGAAATCAAGGAAAAGCCAAGGCTTTGGTGTGCATATCTTGCCATTGCAAGCTCGGTTAAATAAACCGCACTCTCATCAGACTCCACAACCCCTGCAATTCTCAAGCTTTTTCCGTTAACGGTAAAGGCAGGGGAAACAAGACCGATTAAGTCCTTTTGCTCCTTGATATAGCCAAGGGGAGATTTTTCAATAAGGTCATTTGCCACCTTGGTAGTTATCAGAATTTCCTCCTCGGTAAGGTTATCTTTTCTGCCTGTGACAAGCCTTAGGTCCTTGGTAAGAGAGGTATCAAGGAAAACCGCGTTTGTTTCAAATGAGGAGGCATAATAGGACACCTCAAAGGTTTCAAAGCTACCGGGGTGGAAGCGAATTGTATTGTCCCCCGAAGGGTAAAAGCCGGTAAGGCGAAGGTAGTCAATGCCCGTGTCCTTGCTGCCAAGAACACTGTTAAGCCTTTGCGAAACGTCACCGTTTGGCGTGTAAACGTAAAATACGTTGTGGTTATATGAATTTTTGGTGTCAATAATTCTGCCAAAGGCAGTGCCGAAAACCGCGCTCATAAACACGATAACCGCCGCAAAAAGGCACATACAGCCACGCAGGCTTTTTTGCCTTCTTTTGCTGCCCTTGAAGTTGGAAATATAACCGCTTTTAACAGATGATTTAAAGGAAAACAGCTTGCCAAAGCGCGTGCCCTTAACGGGGGGCAGCTTTTCCATATTTATGCTTTGGCTTGATGGGTTTTCACTTGCTTTCTCCTTGAAAACGCCCTCTTGCAGCTTAATTTCACTGTATTCATCAATTATTTGCACCTTGTCTGAGTCGATTTGGATATAAAGCTTACCCTCATTGTTAACGATTTTCAGCTTAATCGGCTCCGCGGGCTTTTCTCCGTAATACTCAACCGTGGCATTATCTGTTGCAAGGGTGCTTTTTTCAAGCTCACCTAAATAAATGCTGTTTTTGTCCCTTACCGCTAAGCCTGTTGCATCACTGTTGTGCTTAACGCTTGCAACCTTGCCGTCACTCAGCTCAATAACCGTGTCGCAATAGTAATCAACAAGGTTAGCCTCGTGGGTGACAAGAAGCACCAAATGGTCCTTGGCAATAGCCTTTAAAAGGTCCATTATCATAACCGTATTTGCCTCGTCAAGGTTTCCCGTTGGCTCATCAGCTAAAATAATTGGCGGATTTTTAACAATGGCGCGCGCAATTGCAATACGCTGCTGCTGTCCGCCGGAGAGTGTATCGGGGGTGCGCTTGGAGTATTTGTCCATACCCACATTTGTAAGGGCGGCCATAACTCTGCTTTCGATTTCATCCCCATTTTCCATTCCGCAAAGGCGCAACGCATCTGCCACGTTTTCAAAGCAGCTTTCGTTTTTGTTCAGGTTATAGTTTTGGAAAATGTATCCTATATATTGGTTTCTTGTAACGTCAGTGCCGGTGGTTATACTTTGGTTTTCAATTGTAAGCTCACCTCGGGCAAAGCTGTCCAAGCCGCCGATAACGTTTAAAAGCGTTGTTTTACCGCATCCGCTTTTACCGAAAATGGCTACCATACCCCTTTGTGGCAGGTCTAAGGTTACATCATTAATTACGTGGATTTCATTTTGCTTTCCCTTGTTGTAAAACTTGTGTAAGCCCTTAATGCTAATCATTCAGCATTACCTCCCTTCAAGGATTTTTTAACACTTTGTCCAAACAGGCGGCGTATCTGCTTATATGTTGTCCTTACAGTCAAAAGCAGCATACCCAAATATATGAGGGCATATTGCCAAGCGTAAAGATATACGAAAAACTCGTTAAACTTAGGTGAGGTGAAGATTAAAACCGCACCCAATGCCACTAAAATAAAAGCAGGAATCAAGGCAAGAAGCATCCTTACATACATACCGATACGAACAACCCTTACAGGGATACCCATAGAGCGCATAATGGCCATATCTCCCTTGAACGCACTCAATGCACGCGCGGAGCATAGGTTAATGAAAAACGCAAGGAAAGCTATGACAAGCAGCCATACGACAGCAAGCATTATGCAAGCAATTATGCTTAAAATAACCTCGCCTGCCTCGGGCTCATAGGTTGTGTCGGATGGCACGGCAATGTATCCATCCTCCTTAAGTGCTTTCGCGGCGCTGTGGGCGGCCTTATCATTTTCAAAGAACAAGGAGGCTTGTTTATAGGATAGGTTTAACACCTCCTCGGCAATCTGGCGCAAAAGCTCATCACTTATAATGATTCCGTAATTTGTATCGTACTCGTTGTAGGTGTTGATTTGCGGCTCCTTATCTGTAAAGCTTTCCTGGGTGAATTCCTTATCGAATGTCAGGGACTTTGAATATTCACCGCTATAGTAGTCGTATTTTGAATATATGGCAGAGAATTTAACTGAGGCTGTATAGTTAACCCCCTCTTTAACATCATATATTAAAAATTCATCATAAGCATTTGAGCTGATGAATATCTTGTCAGCCTCCATATCAAAGGATGGGGTAAAGTTGTATAGCTCAAAGGAATGGCGACTTCCGTCATCACCAATAATGCTTAAGGTAATGTTGCACCTTGAATAGTTTAAAAGATAATGTATTGCGGTAGCGGTACGGAAGCCCTCCTCTGTGAACAGGCACTGCGGTGTCAGATTGTTATCGTAGTAATACTTAATGCCGCAAACCTTAAGGCACATACGGCTCATTGTAATCTCATTTACTAAAATTTTATCCTTACCCAGGGCATCACGGTAGGAAATAGGCATGTAAAGGAAAACCTCGTTACTGCTTTCCGGATATCTGCCGATAATATCATCCCCGAAGCTTTTGCCGTAGGTACACTCCATGGCTACGTATTCGTAGTCCATGGGGCTGTTGCCTGCAGGGATGGTTACGCTATGCTGCATCCCTTGGTCAAGCAAGGCATCAAAGCGCAAATAGTCGGTAGCGCCGTGCTTTTTGACAAGGGCGTTTATTTCATCCTCGGTTAAAACCTCACCGTTTTGCTTGGCTACTATAACTCTGCCGTCAATGTGGTTGAACATATAGCTTTGGTCAAGTATGTCCATGGCATCACCGCAAAGGGTGGTAATCATAAAAATGCCAAAGGTACCAATAATCATAAGTAAGCACAAAAACAGGGATAGCCTTGGCTTGGAGGTGAATATTGTGCGGCCTAATGTAAAGCCGTTTTTAATATCGCTTTTAAGCTCTTCCTTTTTTGTTTTCCTTGGCGCTTTTTTGTCCTCTGTATTTACGGCAGGACAGGCAGAGGTGCTTATGGCGTGGTCACTTTCAACCGCG
>SVRE01000021.1 GCA_015065005.1 Oscillospiraceae bacterium | reverse complement strand
CGACCTTGCCTGCAAGGTATAGTGTGTTATACCATATTTTGTTTTCGAGTGGTAAAGGAGTGATGTTTTTGCTTACGCAAAAGTGATGTTACTCACTTCGTTCGTAATGATGTTGCGCCCGTTGGTCGCAATGATGTGATGTTTGCCCACTGTGCCGTAGGCACTACATCATTACCGAAGGCTACATCATTAGGCGAAGCCGACATCACTTGCACGTAAGGGCAAACATCGTTCGGCGACCTGCTTTATCGCAGGTCGCCGTTTGTTTGCCCCCTTTTCATATTTACTGTTGACAAATAAAATATAAAGTGATAAAATATCTCTACAATAATTTTAATTATAATTCTTTAAGGAGGGCAAAATGAAGAAGGCAATAATTATTCCCAACTATTTAAAGGCGGAAAGCGTTGGCTTTTGCGGTGTTGCAAAGGAAATGCTTGAGGGTATGTGCTATGAAGTTGAGGTTTTGGCGGAAAATGATTTTCCAAGCTCAAATGCGGAATTTGCCCTTGTTTTAGGTGGAGACGGTACGATACTGCGTGCCTGCAAAAAGCTGTATCAGCTTGATATTCCCGTGTTTGGCATTAACTTTGGCAATATGGGATATTTAACCGCCTGCAATCCCGATACCGCCATTGACTGTATCGGCAAGGTTGTCAGGGGAGAATATAAGCTTGAAAGCCGTATGATGCTACAGGGTGAGGTTATAAGAAACGGTGAGGTGGCATTTTCATTTGTTTCATTGAATGAGGCAACGCTTTTCCGTTCAACCCTTAAAAAAGCCTTCAGCTCGGAAATTTACATAAACGGCATGCACACGCAAACAATACTTGGTGACGGTGTTATTGTGTCAACCCCCACAGGCTCAACCTCGTATAATTTTTCAGCAGGCGGCCCCATATTAACACCTGAGTCAAATAATATGGTAATAACCCCCATATCTCCCATGCACTTTTTACATTCATCCATTGTAGCAGGTGGGGATGATACGGTAGAGGTTAAGGTTAATGTAAGCTCCTTGACAAAGGATGAATGTATTTCCCTGGAAATAGACGGGGATTGCTCCTTTGATATATTTGACGGAGATGTTTTGAAAATCAAAAGGGCGGAGAAAACCGCCAAAACAATAAAGGTAAACGATATCAGCTTTTATCAGATACTGAAGCAAAAGCTATCGAAGGTTAATGAATAATGTTTGAGATATTAGAAAAAAGAGAATTAAACCCCACAGTTGTACTAATGGAAATTAACGCACCCTTGGTTGCCAAAAAGGCGGAGCCGGGGCAGTTTATCATCCTGCGCACAGATGAAAATGGAGAAAGAATACCCTTGACCGTGGCTGATTTTGACAGGGAGAAGGGAACGGTTACTATTATTTTCCAGATCGTTGGTGCAACCACGAAAAAGCTTTCTATGCTTGAAAAGGGGGATTGCTTACACGATTTTGTGGGCCCTCTTGGCAGGGCAACCCATACAGATGGGCTTAAAAAGGTGGCTGTTGTCGGCGGTGGCGTTGGCTGTGCAATAGCCTACCCTGTGGCTAAAAAGCTGCACGAAAAGGGTTGTGAGGTACACGCAATCTGCGGCTTCAGAAGCCGTGAGCTTGTGATTTTACAGGATGAGTTTGAAAAAGCCTCAAGCAAATACGTGCTTGTAAGTGATGACGGCTCAGCAGGCAAAAAGGGCCTTGTAACCGATGCTCTTAAGGAGCTTATCGAGGGTGGGGAGCAATATGATGAGGTAATAACCATCGGCCCACTTATTATGATGAAATTCGTGTGTCAGCTTACAAAGGAATACGGCATTAAAACAGTTGCATCTATGAACCCTGTAATGATTGACGGCACAGGTATGTGCGGTGGCTGTCGCTTAAGCGTTGGCGGCAAAACTGTTTTTGCCTGTGTTGACGGACCTGAGTTTGACGGACACTTAATTGATTTTGACGAGGCAATGGCAAGGGGCAATGCGTATGGCGAGTTTGAGCGCCATAAGTATGAGGAAGCCTGCAACCTCTTTAACAAGGAGGTAAAATAGTATGCCCAATATGTCAGTTAAAAGAAATGTAATGCCAACCCAGGACCCAAATGTAAGAAATAAGAATTTTGAAGAGGTGGCACTTGGCTATACAGTGGAGCAAGCAATAGATGAGGCGAAAAGATGCTTGAATTGCAAGCATAAGCCTTGTGTTGGCGGCTGCCCCGTAAAAATATATATTCCCGATTTTATTGCAAAGGTAGCGGAGGGGAAATTTGAGGAGGCATATGAAATTATAGCAAAATCCTCATCTCTTCCTGCGGTTTGCGGCCGTGTTTGCCCACAGGAAAATCAGTGTGAGGGCAAGTGCGTGCGCGGCATTAAGGGTGAGGCGGTTGCTATCGGCCGTCTTGAGCGCTTTGTGGCAGATTACCATAACAAAAATTGTAAGGAAGAACCGCAAAAACCCGCAAAAAACGGACACAGGGTGGCAATTATCGGCTCAGGCCCCTCAGGTCTTAGCTGCGCCTCGGACCTTGCAAAAAGGGGTTATGAGGTAACAATTTTTGAGGCTTTGCATACGC
Organism: Oscillospiraceae bacterium; assembly: GCA_015065005.1. Lineage (GTDB taxonomy): Bacteria > Bacillota > Clostridia > Oscillospirales > CAG-272 > RGIG2000. The sequence continues at coordinate 28,369 of SVRE01000021.1, read as the reverse complement.
CTGGCGGAGTTTTGGTTTACGGTATTCCCGAGTTTAGGCTGCCAAAGGCGATTGTTAAAAAGGAAATTGACGGCTTAAAGGCATTGGGCGTTGATATTCAGACAAATGTTGTAATCGGAAAAACCATTACTGTTGACGAGCTAATTAATGAATATGGCTACGAGGCTATTTTTATCGGCTCAGGTGCGGGCTTGCCTAAGTTTATGGGCATCCCCGGGGAAAACCTTAAGGGCGTATTTTCCGCAAATGAGTTTTTGACAAGAATTAACCTTATGAAGGCGTATAGAGAGGGTAGCGATACCCCTGTTTTACACGCAAAACGCGTGGCTGTTGTGGGCGGCGGTAATGTTGCTATGGATGCGGCACGCTGTGCAAAGCGCTTAGGTGCCGAGGTTTACATTGTATATAGGCGCGGTATTGAGGAGCTTCCCGCAAGGCATGAGGAGGTTGACCACGCACAGGAGGAGGGCATTGTTTTCAAAACCCTTACCAACCCTGTGGAAATTATTGGCTACAATAATCCAAATGACAGGCGTGACCCTAAGAATATGAGCGTTTGCGGAATGAAGTGCGTTAAAATGGAGCTTGGCGACCCTGATGAGAGTGGCAGGCGTAAGCCTTTTGTAAAAGAGGGAAGCGAGTTCGTGCTTGACGTTGATTGCGTTATTATGTCACTTGGCACATCCCCAAATCCGCTTATCAAGTCAACAACCAAAGGGCTTGAAACGCAAAAATGGGGCGGAATTATTGTTGATGAGGGTGGCTTGACCTCGAAGGCAGGAGTTTACGCAGGCGGAGATGCGGTAACAGGCGCAGCCACCGTAATTCTTGCAATGGGCGCGGGCAAGGCTGCCGCTGAGTCCATTGACAAATATATTCAAGGCAAATAACTCGGGGCAGGTGTGATTGACACCTGCTTACCTTTTCTACTTGACATATAATATAAAAGTATGCTACAATACATAAGTAAATAAAATTTATTGGAGTTTGAAATGAGTAAGAAAATTTATTTTTTGTTGGCTCTTGCTTTAATGCTGTGCTGTATGCTTATCTCCTGTACTACTGAGGAGATTGACCACGAGCATAATTACATAGAGCGTACATTTAAGCCATCCTGTCTGGAGGACGGACGTCACGAAAAGATTTGTACTGTTTGTGATGACATAATTCTTATAGAGGTTCTCCCTGCAAAGGGACACTCTCCTAATGACTGGCAGGTAAAGGTTGAGCCGACCTGCTTGATCAGTAAGGTTGAGGAAAGAATTTGTAAGGATTGCGGCGTAGTTGTTGAAACCAACGTTCATAAGCAAATTGGCCACGACCCGGGAGATTGGCAGATTATAACCGATGCCTCCTGTTCACAAAACCTGCTCGAGGGTAAGGTTTGCAGGGTTTGTGCAGCGGTTGTTGAAACAAGAACAGGTGAAAAAATCAGGCACGAGTTTTCCGAGATTAAGGTTGACGGTAACTGTGCTGTAAGTGAGCATTATCTTTACACCTGTAAGTATTGCGGCTTCAGCTACAGAGATAACTACGCAAAGGAGCGTCCGCCGCACGACTGGGAAAGCGAGTATTGGATTGTAGATAGAGCGCCAACCTGTAGCTCTGAGGGACTTATGCACAGAATATGTAAGGTTTGCTCAGGTGATATGGGTGAAAGCAAGATAGCACCTATTGACATAAATAACCACAGGTATGTTGTTGAAACAATTCCCCCAACAGATGGTGAAAAGGGCCAGGTAAGAAACACCTGTAAGGACTGTGGCTATACAATTGCGGAAAGCTTTGAAACAAACTTTATGCCATCACAGATATATGAAATGATTGCATCATCAACTGTAAGAATTGAGGCTATGAATAAGGACGGCGTAATGCATAGCGTTGGCTCAGGCTTCTTTATTAATGACCAGGGTGAAATCGTTACAAACTACCACGTAATTGCAGGCGCATATCAGTTAAAGGTAAAGCTTTACGGCGGTACCGAGTATGCTGTTGTAGCTGTTAAGGGATATGATATTGTAAGAGATATTGCCATTCTCAGAATTGAGTTGACAGGCAATCCGTTCTTGAAAATAAGCACCTCTTCTGTAAAAACAGGCGACCCTGTGTACGCTTTAGGCAGTCCTTTAGGCTTGGATGACGTGTTTACTGACGGTGTTGTTTCCAGCCCTTCAAAGACCGTTAACGGACAAAGCTTTATTGTTTTCACAGCTCCTGTGGCTGCAGGTAACAGCGGTGGACCCCTTGTTAACGCGCACGGTGAGGTTATCGGCATTAACACCCAGGTGGTTGAGGACGGACAAAACCTTAATTTGGCAATTGATGCTTCCGCTATCAGCTCACTGGACACAAGTGTGGAAAAATCAGTTTATGACACATATGTTGAGTGCTTGAATGTAAGCGGTATCAATGCCTTGGCATACTACATCATGGTTCAGAAAAAGGACCAGGCAACAATTGACGGCGAATATATCCTCTCCTACGTTTTGGTTGAAGAAGAGGAGGGTAAGTACGGCAGAACCTTTGAGGTGGTTTACGACAGAGAGGAAAAGTGTGTATTCCTCAGGGTAAACTGGGTGTCCGGCGGCAGATACCTTTACACAGTGGAGCTTAAGCTTGACGGGGCAAAGACAGTTTATGAAATGAGGTTCTTTGACCACGTGTGGTCACAGTATACTGCGGCAGGCACAATTGCAGCTGATGTTCAGGTAACAAGCCTGGCAAACGGCGCTATGTCCGGTGGACAAATTGACAAAATTATGACATTTGACTATATCAATTATGGTGCAAATGAAACAGGCACACTGACAAGTGCAACTGCAAAGCAGCTGATAGGTGTTGCTTACGTTCACATTTTGGGTGAGCTTGGTAATGTTCTTGAGGAATCAAATACTGAGCTTAACATAGGTCATTTTAACTTTAAAGAATTAATTTTGCCTGAAGAAAAATAAGAAATGGCTGGCTCCCCTTTGCAGGAGTCAGCCATTTTTTATATAAATATTTAAAATAAATGAGAAAATTTATTGAAATATTAAAATAATAATGTTATAATATATTGAATAATCAAAAAATGGGGTCTTTTTTATGAAAATCGGTATTTTAGGCTTTGGCTCAATGGGCAAAACCCACGCATATTGCATTAAAAATCTGCCGTTCTTTTTCGGCGGGCAGGTAAATGCCACCGTTGTCGGGGTATGCACAAAAAATATTGAAAATGCAAAAAAAGCTGTGTCAAGCTTTGATTTGGGCTTCTATACCGATAATGAAGATGATATAATTTACAATGATGAAATTGATGTTGTTGACATCTGTACCCCAAATATTTATCATTATGAAGCTGCTAAAAAGACAATTCTGGCAGGGAAGAATGTTTACTGCGAAAAGCCCTTGGCGGTAAATTACCTAGAGGCAAGGGAGCTTGCTTGCTTGGCAAAGGAAAAGGGTGTTAAGTGCCAGATGGTGTTCAATAACCGCTTTATGTCCCCTGTTATGCGCGCAAAGGAAATGATGGAGGAAAATCGCCTGGGCAGAATACTTTCCTTTTCCATAAAATACCTTCACTCCTCCGCCCTTGATACTGTTAAAAAGGCAGGATGGAAGCAGGACAGGGATATTTGCGGCGGCGGTGTTTTGTTTGACTTGGGGTCACACGCGGTTGACTTGATATATCATTTATGCGGTGAGTTTAAAAGCGTAATTGGCAAAAGCCAGATTGCATACCCTGTGCGCACGGGCGTAAAGGGGGAAATGTGGCAGACAAATGCTGACGAGGCGTTTTATATGATTGCAACCCTTGCGTGCGGTGCTGTGGGCACCTTTGAAATCAGTAAAATCACAACAGGCGCAAATGATGACCTTGTTTTTGAAATTCACGGGGAAAAGGGCAGTATAAAATTCGATTTGATGAACCCCAATTTCCTTGAATATTATGACTGTGGCGCACCGGACGGTAATTACGGCGGCAACCGCGGTTATACTAAGATAGAATGTGTTAACAGGTATCCTGCCCCGGGCGGTATTTTCCCCGGTATCAAAGCGCCTATTGGTTGGCTAAGGGGTCACCTTGGCAGCTATTTCAGCTTTATTGACGCCCTTGAAAACGGTAAGCCCATTTGCCCCGATTTTGAAAGCGGCGCATATGTTCAGCTAATCCTGGAGCGCGCCTATGAGTCTGCCAAGACAGGCAAAGAGGTTTTGATATAATGGAGGCGCTATGGTTATAATCGGTCTATGTGGCTCAAGCGGCTCGGGTAAGGGCTATGCTTGCGCAAAATTTGAAAAGCACGGTGTTGCATACATTGACACTGATTTGGTATATAGGCAAGGGGTGCTGACGGATAGCCATTGTGTTAACGAGCTTACAGGATATTTTGGCAACGGTATTTTGGAAAACGGTGCTGTCAGTAAAAAGCTGCTTGCCGCCATTGTGTTTGAATCTGAAAATGCCGAAATAAAGCTTGCCGGGCTGAACGAAATCACCCATAAATACATTAAAATCAAAACATTGGAGCGCCTGTCCGAATATGAAGGGCAAGGCTACAGTGCGGTTTTGATAGATGCCCCTGTTTTGTTTGAAAGCGGATTTGACAAAATGTGTGATGCCACAATTTGCGTAACCGCACCCTATGAGCAAAAGCTTGAAAGAATTATGAAAAGGGACGGAATTTCCAAGGAAAAGGCGGAGGCAAGGCTTGGCGCACAGCTAAGCGATACCGAGCTTAGAAAAAGATGTACATATGAAATTGACAACACAGACGGGGTTGACCTTGACAGTCAGATTGATATTATATTGAAGGATTTGGGAATTGAGTAATAAGCATACAAAAATCGTAATTTCTCTTGCTTTACTTGTTTTGGTAATCGGTATAAGCTACTTGATAAGCAATTATATTCAGCGCCTGTTTTACCCACGTGAGTACAGTGAGTATGTGGGGACATATGCGGCTGAATTTGACGTGCCCGAGTATATTGCCTATTCAGTTATCAAGGTGGAAAGCGGATTTGATAAGGAGGCTGTGTCACAAAAGGGGGCGTGCGGCTTAATGCAGCTTATGCCCGACACCTATTTGTGGCTTGTGCAAACCCGTGGGGAAAAGGAAGGGGATATCCTTGACCCACAGGAAAATATAAAGTACGGCATTTACTATCTTGGTATGCTGTATGATAGATACGAGGACTGGACCCTTGCCCTGTGTGCCTACAATGCGGGCATGGGGAATGTGGACAAATGGCTTGAAAATGAGCCCTTTGAGATTCAGTTTATCGAAACCCAATACTATGTTAATAAATTAGAGGTAGTAATTGACAAGTACAAAAGTCTTTACTACAGATAAGGAGTAAAATATGAAAAAGACAGAATTGCAGGAGCTTAAGAAAAAGCTATTTTACAAAAAGGAGAATGTTTTTGACGTTCGCACCAAAAAGGATGAAAAGACGCTTGAAAAGTATTCCAAGGAATATATGAGCTTCCTTGATAACGCAAAGACAGAGCGTGAGGCGGTTAAGGAAGGAATAAAAATGCTTGAAGCAAACGGCTTTGCCCCATATCAGCTTGGTGACAAAATCGTTAAGGGCGGCAAGTATTACTACAACAACAGAGATAAGAGCTTGTTTGCTTTTACAGCAGGCACTGAAAGCATTGAAAAGGGTGTCAGAATTTGCGCCGCACATATTGACTCCCCACGTCTTGACTTAAAGCAGCACCCTATGTTTGAAAATGAGGGCTTTGCATATCTTAAGACACACTACTACGGCGGAATCAGAAAATACCAGTGGGTTACAATTCCTTTGGCGCTTCACGGCGTTGTCACAAAGCTTGACGGTACAAATGTGGAAATCACCATTGGTGAGGATGAAAATGACCCAATCTTCTGCATTACCGACCTTTTGCCACACCTTGCAAGAGAGCAGTCACAAAAGCCCCTTGGCACCGCCCACACAGGTGAGGGTCTTAACCTTTTAATCGGCTCACAGCCAATTGACGGTGATATTGATGAAAAGGTTAAGTTCAATATGCTCAAGATTTTGAATGATAAGTACGGCATTACAGAGGGTGACTTTGTAAGCGCTGAGCTTATTGCAACTCCTGCAGGCAAGGCAAGGGAGCTTGGTCTTGACCGTTCCTTTATTGCCGCATACGGTCACGATGACAGAGTATGCGCTTACCCTGCACTTACATCTATTATCGAGTGTAAGGACAGTGAGCATACGCTTATGTGCATCCTGGCAGATAAGGAAGAAATCGGCTCTGAGGGTGTCAGCGGTATGAAGTGCCGTTTAATCGTTGATTTGCTTGAGGAAATTTCAAAGCAGCTTGGCGGCAACCCAAATGTTGTAAGGGCAAATTCCATGTGCCTCTCTGCTGACGTTTCAGCAGGCTATGACCCAATGTACCCTGAGGTATTTGAAAAGAGAAACAGCGCTATTGTAAACTGCGGCGTTGTTATGAACAAGTATACAGGCGGCGGCGGAAAAAGCTCCACAAATGATGCAAGCGCAGAATATGTTGGCTTTATCAGAAAGCTCTTTGATGAAAACAAGATTACCTGGCAAACAGCGGAGCTTGGTAAGATTGACGTTGGCGGCGGCGGAACCGTTGCTATGTACATAGCTGACCAGAACATTAACACAGTTGACTTGGGTGTTCCCGTTCTTTCAATGCACGCACCGCTTGAGGTTATTGCAAAGAACGACCTATACGAAACACACAAGGCATTTGTAGCATTTTGTAAATAAGAGGTAAATAAAAATGAGCGACATTATCAAGGAATTACACGATTACGGTTTGGTACCGGTTATTAAAATCACAGACGTAAATAACGCACTCCCTTTGGCTAAGGCTTTGGCTGACGGCGGTCTTAACTGTGCTGAAATCACATTCAGAACCGCTTGCGCAAAGGAGGCTATTGCTAAAATTACAAAGGAAATGCCGGATATGCTTGTTGGCGCAGGTACAGTTTTAACACCTGAGCAGGCGGATGAGGCAATTGCGGCTGGCTCTAAGTTTATCGTAAGCCCGGGCTTTAACCCACGTGTTGTTAAGCACTGCCTTGAAAGAGGCGTGCCTGTGCTTCCCGGCTGTGCAACACCGTCTGAGGTTGAGCAGGCTATTGAAATGGGACTTAAGGCTGTAAAGTTCTTCCCTGCTGAGGCAGCAGGCGGCATTAATATGATTAAGTCTATGGCAGCGCCATATCAGCAGGTACAGTTTATGCCAACAGGCGGTATTAATGAGGACAATATGCTTGACTATCTCAGCTTCGGCAAGATTATTGCCTGCGGCGGTAGCTTTATGGTTAAGGATGCCCTTATTGATGCAGGCAACTTTGAGGAAATCACACGTCTTACAAGAAATGCGGTTATGAAGATGCTTGGCTTCAAGCTTGTTCACGTTGGTATCAACTGTGAAAGCAGTGAGGAGGCGCAGGCTGGCGCAAAGCTTATTTGCTCACTTTTCGGTCTTGATTGCAAAATCGGAAATTCCTCTACCTTTGCAGGCTCTGAGTTTGAGTTTATGCACTCAAAGTACTTAGGCACACACGGCCATATTGCAATTGCAACCAACTTCCCTGACAGGGCAAGGGCTTACCTTGAAAGAATGGGTATTGAGTTTGATGAAAGCACTGCAAAGTATGACGCAAAGGGTAACCTTACCGTTATTTACTTAAAGGGTGAGGTGTGCGGCTTTGCACTCCACCTTGTAAAAAAGAAATAAGGATAGTATATGTTCAATAAATTAAAGGAAGCAGAGGAGAGGTTTTTACAGCTTGAGGGTGAGCTTGCAAATCCCGAAACGGTTAGTAACCAGCAGGAATTTACCAAGCTTATGAAGGAGTATAAAAACCTTACCCCTGTAATTGAAAAGTACCGTGAATATAAGAAAACCCAGTCCAACTTGGAGGGCGCACGTGCCCTTATGGAGGAGGAGAGCGGGGAAATGTATGACCTTGCCCTTGAGGAATATAAGGAGTGCAAGGACAGAATTGACGTAATTGAGGAGGAGCTTAAATTCCTTCTCATACCAAAGGACCCCAATGATGACAAGAACGTTGTTGTGGAAATCCGTGCAGGCGCAGGGGGAGAGGAGGCGGCGCTGTTCGCCTATGACCTTTACAGAATGTACTCTATGTATTCCCAGGCAAACGGCTTTAAATTTGAATTGACAGGCGCAAACGAAACAGGCTTAAAGGGCTTTAAAGAGGTTACCTTTATGATTTCGGGAGAGGGCGCATATTCCCGCTTCAAGTTTGAAAGCGGCGTTCACAGGGTTCAAAGGGTTCCTGAAACTGAGGCGCAGGGCAGGGTGCAGACATCAACGGCAACCGTTGCGGTTTTACCTGAGGCAGAGGATGTTGAGGTAGAGCTTAATATGGGGGACGTTATTGTTGAAACCTGTAAGTCAAGCGGCGCAGGCGGACAGCACGTTAATAAAACAGAGAGTGCCATTCGCTTGATACACAAGCCAACAGGCATTGTTGTTGAGTGCCAGGATGAGCGTAGCCAGTTCAAGAACAAGGACAAGGCGTTTAAGATTTTAAGGACAAAGCTTTACGACATTAAGGTTCGTGAGCAGAATGATAAAATAGCATCAGAAAGAAAAAGCCAGGTAGGTACAGGGGACAGAAGTGAGAAGATAAGAACCTATAACTACCAGCAAAGCCGTGTTACCGACCACAGAATCGGCTACACAATCTACTCCCTGGAGGCGTTTTTAAACGGTGACATCGGGGAGATGCTTGATAAGCTTGCAACTGCTGATGCGGCAGAGAAATTAAAGGGAAGTAACCAGGAATAAAAGGGCGTAAAAATGGTAACGGAAATTTTTAAGGTAGATAAGGATAGCTATGATATATTAAAAAAGGCAGCAGCGCTTGTAAGAAGCGGTGAGCTTGTGGCAATCCCCACAGAAACCGTATATGGCTTGGGCGCAAACGCATTTGACAAAAATGCTTGTCTTAATATATTCAAGGCAAAGGGCAGGCCGGGGGACAACCCCTTGATTGTCCATATTGCAAGGCCCGAGGATGCGGAAAAAATTGCCTATACCAACCCCCTTTATTACAAGCTGGCAGACAAGCTGATGCCAGGCCCCTTAACAATAATTTTGCCCAAAAAGGACGTAATACCAAGTGAGGTTACCGCAGGGCTTGACAGTGTTGCAATCCGTTGCCCTGTTCACCCTGTTGCAAGCGCGCTTATTGAAATGGCAGGCGTGCCGATTGCCGCCCCAAGCGCAAACAGCTCAGGTAAGCCAAGCCCCACAACCGCTAACCACGTTTTTGATGATATGGCGGGTAAAATCCCCCTTATTCTTGACGGCGGCGTGTGTGATGTTGGCGTTGAATCAACGGTAATCAAAATAACGGAAAATGAAATTATTTTGCTTCGCCCGGGCGCTGTAACACTTGAAATGCTGAAGGAATTTTGCGAAAACGTCAGCGTTGCAGGCGCGGTGAAGGAAGAATTAAAGGCGGGGGAAAAGCCCTTGTCCCCGGGGATGAAGTACAAGCATTATGCACCAAGGGCAGATTTATATTTAATTGATGACAAATACATAGACTTTGTGGAATTTACAAAGGAAAAGCAGAAATCCGAAAATTGCGCTATTATGTGCTATGATGAGGAAATTAAGCTTTTGGAAAACAAAAACCTGTTGCCTGTTGGTAACAGGGATGACATAAAGAATCAGACAAAACAGCTGTTTATTCTTTTAAGAGAAGCGGATAAAATGGGGGTTGACACCATTTATGCGCACCTTCCAAATGATGAAGGAGAATCCCTGGCAATTTATAACAGAATGATACGTGCCTGCGCGCACCGTATTATTAAATAAGTGGAAAGTATCTGACACTAAGTAGGGGGCTTTGTCCCGCTTGTCCCCGTATTTTTGTGTATTAGGAGGTATAAATGGCAAAGGCTAAGAAAAAGCAGATTAGAAAAGAAACATATATCGAAAGCGAACCTATTTATCAACCAATAACAGAAACTATTGAATCTAACTATATGCCGTACGCAGTAAGCGTAATGGTTTCCCGTGCTATTCCCGAGATTGACGGCTTTAAGCCCTCACACAGAAAGCTGCTTTATACAATGTATAAAATGGGCTTAATGACAGGGCACAGGACAAAGAGCGCCAATATCGTTGGTGAAACAATGAAGCTAAACCCCCACGGTGATATGGCGATTTATGAAACAATGGTACGTTTAACCCGTGGAAATGCGTCACTTTTGCACCCCTTTGTTGACTCAAAGGGCTCCTTTGGTAAGCAGTATAGCCGTGATATGGCGTTTGCCGCTTCCAGATATACAGAGGCAAAATTAGACCCGTTTTGCCAGGAAATCTTCAACGGCATAGACAAAAATGCGGTTGAAATGGTTGATAACTACGATAGCACAATGAAGGAGCCGCGCTTGCTCCCCACATCATTTCCTAATGTGCTTGTATCCCCGAACTTAGGTATTGCGGTTGGCCTTGCTTCATCCATATGCTCCTTTAACTTAAGTGAGATTTGCGATGCAACAATTGCTATCTTACGCGCCCCCAGGATAGATACGGAAAAGCTGCTTGACATTGTTCTCGCCCCCGATTTTCCGGGCGGCGGCAGCGTTGTTTACGACAGGGAGCAAATGAAAAAGGTTTACGAAACAGGTAAGGGTCCTATCAAAATACGTGCAAAATACGTGTATGATGAAGAGGAAAATTGTATTGAGGTTATCGAAATACCTTACTCCACCTCTATTGAAGCTATCAAGAAGGATATTCTTGATATGGTCAAGGAGGGCAAGGTAAAGGAGGTAACTGAGGTAAGAGATGAGATTGACAAGGACGGCTTTAAGCTGGCAATTGACCTGAAAAAAGGCTCAGACCCGGATGCGGTTATGCAAAAGCTATACAAGTTCACTCCTCTTGAGGACAGCTTTGCTTGCAACTTTAACGTGCTTATAGACGGTGTGCCGAAGCAGCTTGGAATTAAGGAAATCTTAGTTGAGTGGATTCGCTTCAGGACAGGCTGCTTAAGGCGTGAATTTACCTTTGATTTGGAAAAAAAGAAGGCGAAGCGCCACCTGCTTCGCGGTATGCGTAAGATTTTGCTTGATATTGACAAGGCAATAAGAATCGTGCGCGATACGGAAAAGGACCAGGACGTTGTGCCAAACCTTATGGTAGGCTTTGACCTTGATAAGGACCAGGCAGAGTATATTGCAGAAATCAAATTGCGCCACTTGAACAGAGAGTATATTGCAAACCGCATTGAGGAAATCAAGTCCTTGGATGAGGAAATTGCGGAGCTGACAGATTTGCTCTTTGACGATATCAAGATGAAGCAGTTTATCATAAAGCAGTTAAACGGAATTAAGAAAAAATACGGTCAGCCAAGGCGTACTGACATAATTGAAGCAACAGAAATCACAACCTTTGATAAGGAAATGCTCATAGAGGACTATCAAGCTAATTTGTTCTATACAAAGGACGGATATTTGAAGAAGATTACACAGCAATCCTTGCGCGGCAACGCTGAGCAAAAGCTTAAGGAGGATGATGAAATTATCCTTGAGTGTGAGGTCAGCAACAGGGATGAAATGATATTCTTCACCGATAAGGCGCAGCTTTATTTTGCAAAAATGTCCGATTTTGAGCTTACAAAGGCTTCTGAAATCGGTATTTACGTACCAAAGAAGCTAAACTTCGACCCGGATGAAAGGGTAGTCGCTATGAAGCTCAATCCTGTTTTCACTGAGGAGCAAAGGGTAATATTCTTCTATGAAAACGGTAAGGCGGTAAGGGTTCCAATGGACCAATACGCCACACAGGGTAACCGCAAAAAGCTTAAGAAGGCATATTCTGACGCATCCCCTCTTGTAGGACTTTTCTTTGAGGAAGGTGATGATTATATTATGCTCATAAACTCTGAGCATAAGGCAATCCTCATAAGACCGTCATTAATTCCGATAAAGACCACAAGAACATCAATAGGTACAATTGTATTTGCAATGAACCTTAATAAAAACCAAAAAATAACCCAAGTAATAAAAGATTATGAAGCCAAGTATCCCGAGGCAAATTCCCATTACAGGAAGCTTAAAATTCCTGCAACGGGCGTGTTAATGCTGGACAAGGATATAAGGGCTAAACAAATAAAGATTAAGTAATAGGAGGCAATAAAAAATGGCAAACCAAAACAATCAAAATCAGCAGAAAACACCAAAGAGCAAGCTTGCAGTAAGAATAGCGGTAATCGTTCTCGCTTGCCTTATGTTGATAGGCTCAGTTGGTGTAATTATCTCAGGCTGTCAAGCTGCAATTGAGCATAACCACGAAGAGAGCGAACACTAATTTAAGGGTGTAATACACCGAAAATAGAAATAAAAACCGCACCTGGATTTTGGGTTGATCCGGGTGTGATTTTTATTTTGCAGAGCAAAATAAAAAATGCAAAATAAAAAACCAAAATTCAAAATGAAAAAAAGACTCACTATATAATTATATATTAATGTAGCTTTTAGCACAAAAAAGGACAACAAATCAAAAGATTAAGGTATAAAATCTTCCCTTTTTGCCATAAGCAAAAAATTACTTGGAAAAAAGTTAAAAAATTTCAAAAAAGGTATTGACAAAAGCAAAACATTTTAGTATAATAGTCAAGCAAGGTTAAGAGTCGAGCGAAAAGAATATGCGAGAGTGGCGGAATTGGCAGACGCGCACGTTTGAGGGGCGTGTGATTTGTTCGTACGGGTTCAAGTCCCGTTTCTCGCACCAAATAAAAAAGGAAGGCAAGGCGCCTTCTTTTTTTATTTGCTACGAAACTAACAATAGGGACTTGAACCCAGCGTTAAACGACTCTTTCGGGGAACGAGTCGTAGCGGTGACCGAAGGATTTTGCGAAGCACGACAAAAAGAAAGCACTTATGCTTCGCAAAATTCAAGAGCAAAGTCCCGTTTCTCGCACCAAATAAAAAAGGAAGGCAAGGCGCCTTCTTTTTTTATTTGCTACGAAACTAATAATAGGGACTTGAACCCAGCGTTAAACGACTCTTTCGGGGAACGAGTCGTAGCGGTGACCGAAGGATTTTGCGAAGCACGACAAAAAGAAAGCACTTATGCTTCGCAAAATTAAAGAGCAAAGTCCCGTTTCTCGCACCAAAACAAAAAGGACGGCAAGACGCCTTCTTTTCTATATACAAAAACAAAAAAGACGCATAAAGCGTCTTTTTTAAGTAGCTTAGCAGAACCACCAAATCTTTTTGTTAAGAATAACGCAGATAAGGTCGAAAATCCAGAAGAAGGATGGACCTGCAACGAGTAGAACTATGCTAAGAACGATACCGAGAACATTTCCAACAGAAATACTCTTAATCAAACGGTAAACGGACCAAACGATAGCAACTACAGGTAAGCAAAGAAGAATTTTAACAATCCAAGGAAGATTGTCAACAGCATTAATCAATTCTTTCATAAAGCTCTCCTAAATATGTATTTGTTAAAGCATGCTTTAACAAAATTATTATATCATACATTAAAACAATTTACAATAAACAAAGTGTAAATTAGGGCGAAAAAATTTAAAAAAATCGACACAGGGCTCCAAATTTACCAAAAATCACCAATGCTTCAAAAAAATTTTCCTATAATATAAAATAACTTGAATATTTTATATAAATATGTTAAAATATATAAGATAAAAATTATAAGGATTATAATAGCTTTGTTATGATTAATGTAAATAATTTTGTAAGCCAAGAGGAGCTTTTATTACAGGAAAAATATAAAAGCCAAATCCGCCGTCAAATAGATGGCAAGGGTCTTTGCGCCTTTGTATATACCCTTGGCTGTCAGCAGAATGAGGCTGATAGCGAAAGGATAAGGGGCGTTTTAAGGGAGCTTGGCTACCGTATAACTGAAATTGAGGAGGAGGCTGACTTCCTTCTTGTCAATACCTGTGCCATAAGGGAGCATGCGGAAAAAAGGGCGCTTTCCATAATCGGCCGATTTAAGCATTACAAGGCCAAAAACCCCGATATTGTAATCGGTGTTTGCGGTTGTATGACGGCACAGCAGCACCGTAGTGAGCAAATTAAGCACTCCTACCATTACGTTGACTTTGCCTTTGGTACAAGCTTAATGCACCGCCTGCCCGAATTTATTTATAATGCCCTTAACAAGGGTAAGCGCAGATTTATGCTTGACAGTGAAAGGCCGCAGATTGCCGAGGGGCTTGAAATAGAGCGCGAGAGCAATTATAAGGCTTGGGTCAGCATTATGTACGGCTGTAATAACTTTTGTACATACTGTATCGTGCCGTACGTGCGCGGACGTGAGAGAAGCCGTAATATGAAGGACATTTTGGATGAGGTTCGTGACTTGGCAAGCCGTGGCTACCACGATATTACCCTTTTGGGTCAAAACGTAAATTCCTACGGTAAGGATTTGGAGGGCAAGCCAACTATTGCCGACCTTTTAAATGAAATCTCCAAAATTGACGGGGATTTTATGATACATTTAATGACCTCGCACCCCAAGGATGCTTCAAGTGAAATGATAGAGGCGCTTTCAACAAATTCTCACCGCACAAATCACTTCCATTTACCACTGCAAAGCGGCTCGGATGAAATTTTGAAGAAAATGAACAGGCACTATGATATTGACCGTTACCTTTCCATAGTTGATGAATTAAGGGCAAAAAACAAGGATATAACCTTAACAACGGATATTATCGTGGGCTTCCCCGGGGAGAGTGAGGCGGATTTTGAAAAAACCGTTGAAATCATTAAAAAGGTGCGCTTTGACTCAATCTTTTCCTTTATCTTTTCACCAAGGAAGGGCACACCCGCTTATGAAATGGAAAACCAGATTCCCGAGGAAATAAAGCACACAAGATATGACCGCCTGTGCCAAATCCAGAATGAAATCGCCAACGAAATAAACCAAACATATGTTGGCAAGGAAATTCGCGTTTTGGTTGACGGCAAGAGCAAAAACAATGAAAATGTATATACATCCCGCACAGAGGGGAACAAAATTGTTCACTTTGAGTGCGAAAATGATTATACAGGCAATTTTATCAATGTTAAAATCACACGTGCGGACACATTTGCCCTGTACGGTGAAAAAATATAATTACAATTAAAGGAGAATAGAACAATGGAAATTATGGAGCTTGCAGCACAGCTCGGACAGGCTATTAAGGCTGACGAGAGAATTGCAAAAATGAACGAGGCAAGGGAAGCTTACGAAAAGGATGAGGACATCCAAAAGCTTATGCTTGAGTACAATACTCAGCAAATTGCACTTGCAGAGGAATACAAAAAGGAGAATGTTGACCAAAAGATTATCGAGGCTATCGAGCATAGACTTGACGAAATCGTTTCACAGGTTACATCAAATCCGATTTTTGTTAAGGCTAACGAGGCAAATGAGGCTGTTAACAAGCTTATGCAAGAGGTTAACGCCGAGATTGAATTTCAGATTACAGGTCAGCGCCCCTGCACACACGATTGCAGCTCATGCGGCAGCGACTGTGGACATCACCACCACTGATAAACAAAATTAATTTCAAGAGGAGGCTAAGACAGTATGACATCTATGATGCTACAATATCTCGAGATAAAGGAACAATATAAAGATTTTATACTGTTTTACCGTCTCGGTGATTTTTACGAAATGTTTTTCCAGGATGCCATAACCGCATCAAGAGAGCTGGAGCTGACATTAACAGGCAGAGATTGTGGAGAGGCGGAGCGCGCACCTATGTGCGGCGTACCCTTCCACAGTGTTGAGCCATATATAGGCAAGCTTATTTCCAAGGGCTATAAGGTTGCCATTTGCGAGCAGGTGGAGGACCCGTCAACCGCCAAGGGCATTGTAAAGCGTGAGGTTGTAAGGGAGATTACCCCGGGTACGGTTATTGAAAGCTCCTTGCTTGCAGAAACAAAAAACAACTACCTTTGCTCACTCTATTTTGACAGGGATGAGGTAGGTATTTCCTTTGCGGATATTTCCACAGGTGAAATATGCGCAACCACCTTTGAGAATGACAGTGCCAAGGTTTTGAATGAGCTTGGTACATACGCACCAAAGGAAATTATAACTAATCTTGACAAGGCACAGGGCGCCTTCCTTTACGAATTTGCAAGGGAAAGGCTGAATGCGCTTTGTGATTTTGATATGGGTGGGTATTTTGACTTTGCTGGGGCAAAGGCAAGGGTGCTTACTCAGTTCGGTAAGGACTTTTCTGATAACAACGCAGAGAATGAGTGCCTTATTTGCGCAGTCGGCGCAATACTTGAATACATAGAAAAAACCCAAAAGACCGACATTTCCTACATAAACAATATTGACGTTTACGCACAGGGTCAGTTTTTGGAAATGGACTTAAATACCAGGCGCAACTTAGAGCTTTGTGAGAATATGCGCACAAAGGAGAAAAGGGGCAGCCTTTATTGGGTTCTTGATAAGACAAAAACATCAATGGGCGCGCGTATGCTGCGTAATTACGTGGAGCATCCCCTTCTTGATGTTAAAAAGATTAATGAAAGGCAAAGGGCGGTTTCCTGCCTTGCCGACAATCTTGTTTTAAGGGGCGAGCTTTCTGAGCAGCTTAAAAGCGTGTTAGACCTTGAAAGGCTTATGACAAAGGTTGTGTACGGCACTGCAAACGGCAAGGATTTACGCGCCATTTGGTCAACCCTTCGGGTAATTCCCGAAATTAAAAATCTCCTCTTTACAGTAGGTGTTACGGAGCTTAATTCCATAAGAGATAACATTGACACCTTAGAGGATATTTGTTCCCTTATTGACAGTATGTTAGTAGATATGCCACCCTTCTCCATAAGAGAGGGCGGATTTATCAAAAACGGCTTTAATGCAGAGGTGGATCAGCTTCGCTCCATCATGACTGACGGCCGTGGCTGGATTTCGAAAATTGAGGAAAATGAGAGAGAAAAAACAGGCATTAAAACCTTGAAAATCGGTTATAACCGTGTGTTCGGTTATTATATAGAGGTTACAAAGTCCTTGATTTCTCAGGTTCCTGAAAGATATATTAGAAAGCAAACGCTTTCAAACTGTGAAAGGTATATCACAGAGGAATTAAAGAATATGGAAGCATCGGTTCTTGGTGCAAATGATAAGCTTTGTGCTTTGGAATACGAGCTGTTTTGTGAGTTAAGAGATAAGGTTGGTGAAAACCTAAAGCGTATTCAAAGGAGTGCAAATATGCTTGCACGCCTTGATGTATATGTTTCCTTGGCTGAGGTGGCAGTTAAGAACAACTACGTCTGCCCCGAGGTTGATTACAGTGACGTTTTGGATATTAAGGACGGGCGTCACCCTGTTGTTGAGCAATTTGTTAAGGATAGCTACTTTGTGCCGAATGACACCTATCTTAACACAACAACGGACAAAATGGCACTTATTACAGGCCCCAATATGGCAGGTAAATCAACATATATGCGCCAAAGCGCCTTGATTGTCTTAATGGCACAGATAGGCTCCTTTGTCCCTGCAAAAAGTGCAAGGGTTGGTGTGGTTGACAAGCTGTTTACCCGTGTTGGTGCATCAGATGACTTGGCATCCGGCCAGTCCACATTTATGCTGGAAATGACCGAGGTTGCGTACATTCTCAACAATGCCACAAAAAAGAGCTTTATTATTTATGATGAGGTTGGCAGAGGCACATCAACCTTTGACGGTATGAGCATTGCAAGATCAATTGCCGAATATACCGCAGGCAAGAAAATAGGCGCTAAGTCAATGTTCGCCACCCACTATCACGAGCTTACCTCTTTAGAGGAGGAGATTGGCGGCATTGTAAACTACAATATTGCCGCAAAGAAGCGCGGGGAGGACATAATCTTCCTTCGTAAGATAGTAAAAGGCCCAACGGATGACAGCTACGGTATTGAGGTTGCCAAGCTGGCAGGCGTACCCAACGAGGTTGTCAAGCGCGCAAAGGCAATTCTTAGCGATATGGTTGAAAACGGCTTTGTAGAAGCTAAGCCAACCAAAAAAGCGCCGATAATAGAGCAAAATGCAACAATTTCCTTTGAGGATATGAGCATTTATGAGGCGGCAGACAAAATAAAGAAGGTAGATATAAATACCTTAACCCCAATTGAAGCTATGAATTTCATATTCGAGCTTAAAAAGCTACTGAATTAACAACATATGGCATCCGCCTGTAAGAAATATGTAGTGCAGGGGCTTGCTCCCGCCGAATAAAAGGAAAAAACAACGGGCAAGATAAACGCCCTTGAGCCTTCTTTGGTGGGAGAAGGGGGACCGCAACCACTGTTTGTAGCTTCAGGCTGACTAAAAAAGCGGTGGATGAGGTGTAGCAGATTTTAATACAAAAGGAGAGGAATAATGGGCAAGATAAACGTTCTTGGCTTTGACGTAGCAAACTTAATAGCCGCAGGTGAGGTTGTTGACCGCCCATCCTCTGTTGTTAAGGAGCTGCTCGAAAACGCAATAGACTCAGGTGCTGACAAAATTACCGTTGAAATTAAAAATGGCGGCACTTCATTTATAAGAATAGCGGACAATGGCTGCGGTATGGAGTATGATGATTTGCCAACAGCTATTCTGCGCCACGCAACAAGCAAAATTAAAAATGCTGACGACCTGAACGAAATTATGACCTTGGGCTTCAGGGGTGAGGCGCTTGCCGCCATTTCCTCTGTTTCCAAAATCAGAATTATGTCAAGGCAGAAAAATGCCGAAATGGGCGCGCTTTTAGAGGCTCACGGCGGCGAGGTCAAAAGCCATATAAGCTCCGGCTGCGGTGAGGGTACAACCGTTATTGTAGAGGATATTTTTTATAATGTACCCGCAAGAAAGAAATTTTTAAAATCAGACAGAGCCGAAACAAGCGCAGTTAGCGCAGTGGTTGAAAAGGTGGCGCTTTCCCGTCCCGATATTTCCTTTAGATATATAGCAGACGGAAATTTGAAGTATTTAACTCAAGGGGATGGCAATCTGCAAAACACAGTTTATGCCATTTTGGGCAGGGACGTGGCTAAAAAAGCCATTAAAGTGCAAAGAGAGGATAACGGAATTAAGGTGGAGGGCTTTATCTCCACGCCCGAGTATGCAAGCGCATACAGGACACAGGAAAACTTTTACATAAACTCCCGTTTTGTTAAAAGTAAAACAGCACAAGCCGCTCTTGAGCAGGCATATGCGTCATATATTCCGCAGGGCAAATTCCCGTTTTGCGTTTTGAATATCATTATTGACCCCTCAACCGTTGACGTTAATGTTCACCCCGCAAAATTAGAGGTGAAGTTTTCAAACGAAAAGCTGATTTTTGACTCCGTCTATTATGCGGTAAGAACAGCCTTGGGTGAGGACATACAAAGGCCAAGCCTGTATAATGAGCCACAGACAGTTACTCCCCAAAAGGGCAAGGAGCTTTTAAATACGCTTTTTCCTGTAAAGGACAGGTCAGTTGAAGCACCAAGGGCGCAAAAAATTGTTTTTGATACAAACAGTAATTTTGGCGCTTTAAAGCAGGATAATACACTTGATTATTCAGGCATAAAAGACGGAAAAACAGACACCCCCCAGCCTAAAATTGCAAAGCAAACAGAAAAATATGCACACGATGATGTTTTCTCCTTAAGCTTTCCCAAAAAGGCTGAGCCAAGGGTGGAAACTGTTAAAACAGAAAATGAAAAAATAGACATAATCCCAGATGCTCCCTTGCCTAAAAGCGAGGAAAAAGTGGAAGACGTGTCTGAAATTCAAGGAAAAACCGTTCCCGAGTACAGGATAATAGGCGAGGCGTTTAACTCATACGTTATAGTGGAGCTTGGAGATTTAATGTATTTAATTGACAAGCACGCCGCCCACGAAAGGATTATCTTTGAGGATTTAAAGAAAAAGCTAAGCCAAGGCACACCGACCTCACAGATGCTTATGCTCCCTTTAATTGTTCATCTGAGCAATGAGGAGCTTGTTGCGTTACACGAATACGGTGATGAAATCAGAAAAACAGGCTTTGGATATGATTTGTGCGAAAAATCCGTTTCCTTACACGAAATTCCTGCCGAAATAGAAATTTCGGGCGCTACGGATGCCTTTGCAACCCTTGTTTCAAGACTTGTAAACAAGGAGGGCTACGGGGAAAAAACAAGGTATGAGTTTTTCGAAAAGGCACTGTATCAGGCATCCTGCAAGGCTGCAATTAAAGCAGGCAGAGCATACGATAGAGAGCATATAAAGTGGATTTGCGACAAGGTTTTAACCCTTGACAATATAAAATATTGTCCTCACGGTCGCCCTGTTGCCTTTGAGATAACAAAGCACTTTTTGGAAAAGCAATTTGAAAGGATTAAATAAATGTTCAAGGTTTTAAAAAAGGACGGGCGCGCAAGGCGCGGAGTAATGGAAACTGTTCACGGCACAATACAAACCCCTGTGTTTATGAATGTTGGCACCTGTGCCGCTATTAAGGGCGGTATTTCCACAATGGATTTGCAGGAGCTAAAGTGCCAGGTGGAGCTTTCCAACACATACCATTTGCATATTCGCCCGGGAGACAAGCTCATACATGATTTGGGCGGTATCCATAAGTTTTTCAATTGGGATAAGCCTGTGCTTACCGACAGCGGAGGATTTCAGGTTTTCTCCTTGGCTCAGCTCCGCAAAATTAAGGAGGAGGGCGTATATTTCGCCTCTCACATTGACGGCAAGCGTATTTTTATGGGCCCTGAGGAGTCAATGCAGATTCAGTCAAACTTAGCATCCACCATCGCTATGGCATTTGATGAATGTATTGAAAACCCTGCGCCCTACGATTATACAAAGCAATCCTGTGAAAGGACAACAAGGTGGCTTGTTCGCTGCAAGGCAGAAATGGCAAGGCTTAATTCCTTACCAACCACCATTAACAAAAATCAGCTGCTTTTCGGTATTAACCAGGGCAGCACCTATGAGGATTTGCGCATAGAGCATATGAAGCAAATAGCGGAGCTTGACCTTGACGGATACGCAATCGGCGGTCTTGCCGTTGGTGAGGCAACTGAGGATATGTACCGTATAATTGACGTGGTTGAGCCCCATATGCCGGAAAACAAGCCAAGATACCTAATGGGCGTTGGTACACCCTGTAATATATTGGAGGCTGTACACAGGGGCGTTGATTTCTTTGACTGTGTAATGCCAAGCCGCAATGCGCGCCACGGTAATCTCTTTACCTGGCACGGTAAAATGAATATAATGAACGAAAAGTACATAAGTGACTCCCGTCCGATAGATGAGGGCTGCGGTTGTCCCGCTTGCCGCAATTACTCACGTGCTTATATCAGGCATCTTTTAAAGGCAAAGGAAGCCCTTGGTATGCGCCTTTGCGTTCTTCATAACCTTTATTTCTATAATGAGCTTATGGAAAAGATAAGGGAAGCAATGGACGGTGACTACTTTGAAAGCTTCTATCAAAAGTACAGAAATATTTTGGGTGAGAGAAATCCAGATTAATAAAAAATACGAAAGGAAGAACGACCCTGTGTCGACAATTTGCTATGAATAACAATGTATGCTATTTCCAAACGGAAAACCGAAAGCCCTTACATTCAGCTATGATGACGGTGAAAAGCAGGACATCCGCCTGTGTCAGCTTTTCAACAAATACGGCTTAAAGGGCACATTTAACTTAAACAGTGGCTTGATGAGCGTTGAGCCAAGTGAAAGCAGCTCAAAGGTTGCACTTTCCCAAATCCCGGAGGTTTATGCCGGTCATGAGGTTGCTGTACATACAGTAAACCACCCCTTCCTTGAAAGAATGACAACAGTGGAAATTGCCACAGAAATTCTTGAGGACCGCCGTACCCTTGAAAAATACACAGGTTATGTTGTGCGCGGCATGGCATACCCTTTTGGCACTTACAATGATGACGTTATAAGGGTTGCAAAGGACCTTGGCATTGCATATTCCCGTGGCGTTCACTCCCACTATGGCTTTGGCATTCCGTCAAAGTGGCTTGAAATGCCTGCTACCTGCCACCAGGAGTACGATAAAATCTTCGACCTGGCAGAAAAATTTATAAACAGCAAGACAACAGCTGATTGGAGAGGTGCAAACGGCTGGCTCTTCTACATTTGGGGTCATTCATTTGAATATCGCACAGAAGAGGATTGGGAAAGAATGGAGAAGCTTTGCGCTCTTCTTTCCAACCGTGAAGAAATCTGGTACGCAACCAACATTGAAATTTATGATTATGTTGAAGCATACCGTAGCCTTTGCTTTTCTGCCGATTTGGAAAGCGCGTATAACCCAAGCGGCATTGACGTTTGGCTTATGCACAAGGGCAAGGTTCATAAAATCCCTGCAAGGGAACAAGTAAATTTCTAAGCAAAAAGGCTCTTTTTGAGAGCCTTTTTCTTATGCAATTGAAATGCCACCCTTTTTGTTTGGATGCTTCCTTGAAAATTAAATAACTCCTGTAACAACAAGGGTAGATGTGCCGGGGGTAATTGTCCACTCACCTGTTGTAAGGTCCTGGGTAATGGTAGCGGCAGGTACTGTTACCTCGCCCTCATTTGTTCTGAACTCGCCTGTTGTCTCATCATAGCTAAAGCTGATGGGCGCGCCGTTTAATGTAGCTGTTACGTTACTTAAAATCGGGTTAAAGGTGTCGGTAACCACTGCGTTGTCTGTTGCCACAAGTGCGGTTGCACCTGTGTTCTGTATTAAGAAGGTGTAGGTTACATTTTCCCCACAGGAAACAGGTATCGGGGAAATGGATTTAGTAATTGTAAGCTGGGGTGCGGAGACGGCAGTAACGGTTTCACTTGCCACCACATTTGCACACTCCCCTGTAATTGTAACCGTGTTTGTAATCGCTCCACCCTCGTTAATAGGGGCAAATTGGTTTACACTTGCCTCGTAAACCAGAAGCGCGTTGCCGTTTGCAGGCACATAAATTCCGTTAATACTCAAGCCATCAGCTGTGTCAACTGCTGGGGTTTGCTGTAAAACACCGTTTGCAAAGTACAAAATAGTGCCGTCTATATAATCGAGGGGAACAAGCGTGCCAACACCAAAAGTGTACTGACCCAAGTTGTCATTAACGCTTAAGCCGCTTATTACAGTATTGCCGGAATTTATAATATTAATTATATAGGTTATAGTTGAGCCTTGGTTATAATCCTGTCTTACCGCAGTTTTGGTGGCGGTTAAAACAGTGGCAATTTCACCCACAGCAATGTTGGAGTTGGTAACCACATTACCGTAGGTTAATTGCGCTTGGTTAGTAAATTGAGCCATTGGAATAGTCCTTTCTTGGAGAAACCTCTCCTTTAACTATAATATGAAAAAACAGTCGTCTTGTCACAGACTTGCTTTTACATAAAATAATCAATTAAAAAAGCATTTAATTCTTGCATAAAGCAAGGTTTTGGTTTATAATTAAGATAATATCACTTAAGGAGTAAAATATGGATATCAATGAGATTTTAAAGGGAGTAGATTGCGCCTGCGGTAAGCACCACACCTGCCCTATTGAAAAAATATACGTAGAAAAGGGTGCAATTTCACATTTAAGTGAGCTTTGCAAGGATTACAAAAGTATACTTTTGGTAGCTGATGAAAATACATACGGTGCAGCAGGGGAAAAGACTGAAAACGCATTGGATGGCAAAAAAATCACCCGTGTTATTTTCAGCGGAAAAACAGTTTTGATTCCCGATGAAAAAGCAATAGAAGAGGTTGAAAAACAGACACAGGGTCAAGAATTAATAGTTGGTATCGGCTCAGGTGTCATACAGGATTTGTGTAAGTACGTGTCCCATTTTAACGGTATTCCATATATGGTTGTTGCCACCGCCCCGTCAATGGACGGATATGCGTCAAGCGGTGCCGCTATGATTTTAAAGGGTATGAAGGAAACCGTGCCTGCGGGCTTACCTAAGGCTATCGTGGCAGACACCGAGGTTTTGTGCAATGCCCCTATGGAAATGATAAAGGCAGGCTTTGGTGACATTATCGGTAAATACTCCGCCCTTAATGACTGGCGGCTGTCACAGATAGTAAACGGTGAGTATTTTTGTGACTACATATATAACACAACCTATGAAATGATAGAAAAGACCTTAAAAACCGCAAAGGGGCTTCTCACCCGTGATGAAGAAAGCGTTGGCGCGGTAACTGAGGCATTGATGATTGTTGGTATTATGATGAGCTTTGCGACAAACTCTCGCCCGGCATCGGGAAGTGAGCATCATTTGTCCCATTTCTTTGAAATTACCGGAATTGTAAAAAATGAGCCTTATTTTGCCCACGGTATAGACGTTTTTTATTCCACCTACGTAACCGCGCAAATCAGAGAAAAGCTTGTTAAATCCACATTTCCAAGCAGCCAATTTACCCAAAACCGTGAGGAATATGAGGGCGATATTCGTTCCGTATACGGCAGTGTAGCAGATGGCTGCATTAAATTGCAGGACAAGGTTGGAAATTACAAAAAGGACCGCGCACGTGTCTATAATTCAAATGAAAAGAAGATAAAAGAAATACTTTCAGAAATGCCAAGCGCAGAGGAAATTAAGGCTATGCTTAGCTTAGTTGAGCTTGATATTGATGAGTTTTATAAGCTTTACGGAAATGAAAAGATTGACTCCGCAATTAAGTACGCAAAGGACCTAAAGGACAGATATACCGTCCTTTGGATGAACTACGATTTGTTTGGGGGTACATTATGACACTTACATTTAAGGACAGAATGGCAGTTGCCGCCCACCGTGGGGACTCCTATAATTATTACGAAAACACAATGACCGCCTTTGAAAAAGCAATTGAAGCGGGTGCTGATATGATAGAAACAGATGTGCATCTGACAAAGGATAATTATCTTGTTTTAATTCACGATGATAAGGTGGACAGAACCACAAACGGCGCCGGACGTGTTTGTGAAATGACCCTTTCGGAGCTTAAAGCCTTAAATGCGGGTGACAGCGCAAAAAGAGAAGAAATCCCCACCCTTGAGTGTCTGTTGGCTTTGGCAAGCAAGCATAATATTACCTTGAATATTGAAATTAAGGAATATTGGAGCGAGGCAAATGAGGAAAGATGTATTAAGTGTATAGAGGACACACTTTCCTTGGTAGAAAAATATTCCCTGGGAAATAAGATTGTAATAAACAGCTTTGATGCCTGGGTGCTTGAATACGTGTACAAAAAATACGGCAAAAAATATTTGCTCCATGGCTTCTACCCCTATTGGGAAATGAGCCACGTGTCCATAAATCCCGATGAGTATTTATATTGCGCTTGTATTTTTGATAATGAAAACAAAGCACTTTACGATTACTTGATTGAAAAAAATATTGAGCCTTGGGTTGGCGCCTCCGTTACACAAAAAAGTAAATTAGACACTTGCCTAAAATACGGAGCGAAATTAATTACAACAAACAACCCCGGGGATATAATTAATAAGTTGAAGGGATAAGAAAATGGACGTAAGTAAGATAAAGCTTGTTGCAATGGACCTGGATGGCACCTTAACACAGCATAAGGAGCAGCTTGACCCCGAGCATAAGGCAACCCTTGACAAGCTCTCAAAAAAGTATAAGCTGTTAATGGTAGGGGCTGGGCAGACAAGGCGCATTTTTAACCAAATGAACCGGTATCCCATTGATATTATAGGTAACTATGGCTTGCAATACGCAAGGTACAATAAAGAAACCTGTGATATTGACACTGTAAGAGATTTAAGCTTCGATGTTGATAAAGACTACATTGAAAAAACTGTTACATATTTCAGAAACAAGTACGGCTTTACAGAATACCGCGGTGAAAACGTGGAATATCACACCTCAGGCTGTATAACATTTCCGATTTTAGGCACCAAGGCAATCCAGGAGGAAAAGCTCGCCTTTGACCCGGACAGGAAAAAGCGCAGGGCATTTTATGACGAGGTGGTGACAGCCTTTTCAAATTATAACGTGTTTGTCGGCGGCTCCTCCTCCTTTGATATGTCACCAAAGCCATATAACAAGTATTACGCCCTTGACCTTTATTGTAAGGAAAACGGCTACTCACACGAAGAGGTGGTTTATATAGGCGATGACTATGGTCTTGGCGGAAATGATGAAAGCGTATATAAATCCGATTTCAATTATCTTACAATAGATGACTACCGTGACTTTACCAAGGTAGTTGCAGAGCTGCTTTAAGCCTGTTAAATAAAAGAAGTCTTCCCGTCAAGGAAGGCTTCTTTTTTATTTGTAAATTATTTTATTTATAAATTATGTTGTTTATTTTTCCTTTTCCGCTTGAGGGGGTGTTATCATAAAGCTTGTCAAAGGCTATTTCCCTCACATATGGAGAAATGTCCTTGGGAGCTTCACCGTTTACGGTAATGCCCTCAAGATAAATATTTTCAACAGTGGAGGAAAAATAAGGGTCAAACGCCTCACGCCCGTCAGCAAACCTTGCGGATTTAGGACCAATGCACAAAAGATAGGAATAGGGGTATTTATCCTTGTGTAATGTAATATCAATGTTTTTAAGGTAAATGCTTTTTGCATTCAGCCCAAGCTCAAAGCCTGCAATTGTACCCTTTATGGGGTCACTGTCAAGATATTCATCAAGGTTGTCAATGGGGGAATCCAAATCAATTTTAATATCCTCAAAGAATATGTTATCACCCGAGCCAACATCCGCCCGTTCAGGCTCTTCCCCCGGGGCGTATGGCGGTGTCTGACAGTAAAGCTTAAAGGTTTTAATGCCCGATACCCTGCGTATAATTGCATTGGTAAGTGAGCAGTCAACAAAGCTACCGTCATCATAGGTATAAATTCCCGGCTCAATTCTCAACGCCTTATAGTGGCTACTTTGGGCAAGGGTCAAATCCTCACAAATTACATTGTTGCATGGGCCAAAGTTGATTGAGGAGTTTTGCCAATCAAACATATTAAGGGCAACCAGGTCATCTCCAACCTCGCCGCTTACATTTTTGATATGAACGCTTTCCGCGTTTCCGTTTAAGTGAATACCGTCAGCAAAGCAGGAGTCAAAACGAATATTTTCAATTATTACCCGGGAAATATCACCAAGCTGCACCGCAAAGCCGCCGCAATTTTTAAAGGTCATATTTTTAAGGGTAAGGTTATTAATATTGTTAAAAAGCATAAGTGTGG
This sequence comes from Oscillospiraceae bacterium, assembly GCA_015065005.1. GTDB lineage: Bacteria > Bacillota > Clostridia > Oscillospirales > CAG-272 > RGIG2000. Next base: position 1,233 of record SVRE01000021.1, on the reverse strand, counting down.
AAACTCCGAAAAAGGACCGATTGGAATCGTACATTCCGCTATTTCCGTAGCCTAAACGGTGTGGGCACCAATCCTCCCAAAGTCCACCCTCAATTGTGATATTAACATCACGTGGGTCGGTAATGGGTGCGTGGGTGCCATCCCTTGTGTTTTCGTTTCTCATCATTAAAACACGTGTGCCGTGCAAAAGGCGTATAACCGCACCCTCATTTGCGATTATGTGCCTGTTAGATGGAATAGTAACAGGGCCGTCAATTATATAAGGCTTCTTTCCACGGGGAATAATAACAACCTCGTGCTCGTTTAAGGCGCACTGCAATGCGCTTGTCCAGATTTCCCCGTTTGGCGTATAATCCGTCAGCTCAACCCTGTCGGTTAGCGCCAAGCAAAGTTTTTCATTTTCAATTGCCACATTTTCAAGCAATTTTTCTATATTTTTCTTTATTATTTCCATATTATCACCTTGATATATTTACATATGTGCATATTATAATTTGATTTTGAGCATTATTTACGAACTAATCATACCATAATTTGTATATTTTTGCAAGAATATATTACACTGCACAGTAATTTGTGCTATAATTCATTTATTGAGAGAATATCCAGCAAAAGTAATTTATAATCGAGGATTAAAATGTACAAATATCAAATTCATTTACACACATCCCCCTGCTCCAAATGTGGAGCAATGTCACCCGAGGGGCTATGCCGAGCCTTAAAGGAAAACGGGTATCGGGGCGCGGTTCTAACAAATCATTTTATACACGGTAATACGGGCATTGAGCGTAGCTTGCCTTGGCAGGAGTTTGTAAGAGCATACGAAAATGACTATATCGCTTGCCGAAAGGCTGCTTTGGAATATGACCTCGATATTCTTTTCGGTATTGAGGAGGTTGTAGTGCCCGGGCTTGAAATTCTTTGCTACGGCATCACACCAAGCATACTCTATAACAATCCACAGCTTCAAAATTGCTCCATTGATGAATGGACAAAAATAATGCGTGATAACGGTGTGGTTTTAATCCAGGCACACCCATTCCGTACGGCTGATTATATTCCAAACCCCGGACCCTTGCCAATCGAGTACTATGACGGAGTAGAGGTTTACAACAAGGGTAACGTAAGCGAGGAAATGAACAAGCAGGCACTGGAGTATGCCGAGGCACACCCCCACCTTTTAAGAACCTCAAGCGCAGATGCCCACTCTTGCGATAGCATCCCCTTTGGCGG
>SVRE01000085.1 GCA_015065005.1 Oscillospiraceae bacterium | reverse complement strand
TCGGAGCAAAACATTCCAAGCAGATTAAATCCACGCCACCTTGGAAAAACACATTGCCTTGCTTTCATAAAAACTCCTTAAATGTCTTTTGATATATTATAACACTAAGCCAAGAGAATTTCAATAGCAAGGCAAGACACGGAAAGGCTTTTGAGGGACTTCTTAATAGATATTTCAAGAAGTAAGATAAAGCCTTGTAATATAAGGACTTTGAATACATAGGGGGTAGATTTTCTCTACTCCCTTTTTTCATTTGTTTTTCCATAAAAACATGGAATTTTTATGGAATTTTGGCATTTTGGTTTTTGGAAAAGGGTCAAAATATGGAATTTGTGATTATGGAAAAATTATATCATGAATTTGGGTACCTCGTTCAAATTTCAATTCGCTTTGTACCTATATTGTAAACTATAATTGTGACAGTTTTTTGAAGATGAAAAAACAATCCTTGAAAAAAGGAGAAAAATATTCCAAAGCAGTATAAGAGTGGTTTTGGCTAAAATCAACAAATTTAGAGCCTGTAAAATCTATCAAAAGGATAATTTTTTGTTAATTCCGTCCATTTACAATTGAAAAATAGAGTATTATAATATATATGTGTAATTATATTTTGAAGAGGAAGGAATAATTCTTATGAAGAAAATTCTAATTTTAGTTCTTTGTATGATGGCGCTTTTGGTGTGCTTTTTTGCAATTTCTGTAAGCGCAGCTCCACAGAACTTTCAATCCTATGAGGTTGAGCTTGTAAATGGTAGCAGAATTACTGTTTATGAAACACAGTGCTGGGACCAATGGCAGGGTCACATTCATTTAACAAATACAACCTATACAGAGGCACCTGTCGACACCGAGGGTGAATATGCAGTTCTTGATTGGAGCCAGGTTAAGGTGGTTGACTTTACAAACGCTTGGGGACATAGATATAATGAGTCCACAGGTGAGTACGACCTTAAGGTTGGTACAAACGATGGCTATTCATTGCATATTTCATCAAAAAACTTTACTGCATCAAATGCAACAAGCCTTGAAAAGCTTATCACAGGTAAGGCAACCATGGTATCTGGTGCAGCCTTTGTCTCTCTTCCTGCACTTAAGGAAATAGTTATTGATAATAACTTAAATAATATTCAATACAACGGCTTTTCTTCAAACAAGGCGCTTACAACTGTAACTATTAAGGAAGGTACTCAGCTTAAAGTTATCGGTCAGCAGGTATTTAAGGATTGCTCAGCGCTGGGTAACATTACCTTGCCTGAAACATTAACAAGCATGGGTGAATACGTATTCAGTGGCTGTTCCAGTCTTGCAACTATCAACTGGCTAAGACAGATAACATCTATTCCAAACGGCACCTTCGATGGCTGTACAGTTCTCCAGCTTGAAATTCCAAGCTATGTTATCTCCATCGGCTCAAACGCATTCCAAAATTGCGATTCCTTGGTGTCTGTTAAAATTCCTGATGGTGTAACTAACTTGGGTAGCTTTGCGTTTGCGTATTGCGATAACCTTGAGGAGCTTATAATTTCTGATAACTCACAAATATCAAACAGAATAGTTGGTATCTTAAGGAGCTGCCCAAAGATTACCAGCGTTCGTATTCCACCGCTTGTAACTGATATTGGCTACGACAGCTTCTGGGATTGTAAGTCCTTGACAGAGATTGTATGGCCAAACAATCTAACAAAAATTTCTGCTGGAAATAACTTTAGCGGATGTACAGCACTAAAGGCGATTACTATTCCAAATTCAGTTACACAGCTGGCGAGCAATAACTTCTCAGGCTGTACAGCCCTTGAGGAGGTTCGCCTTGGTACAGGCATCACCCATATTAGTGATGGTCTTTTGAATCTTAAGTCACTAAAGAGAGTGTACATTAACTCATCTGTGCTTACCATTGGTCAGTACGTTTGGGGCTATTCAAACGTAGCAGACTCATCAACCAATATAACCTTTATTTTCACAGGCAGTCTTGAGCAGGCACAGGCACTTCAGGAATACTTAAGGACAAACGGTAATGCGGGTCACGCACCAAACAATTCCAAGTTCTATGATGCAGCTCTTGTTTCCGCAGGTGAGTATGACGTAACACAGGAGCCAAGCGGATACCACCTTGTTTATGGCTACAATATCTGCAAGGCGTTCTATGGTGGACACACGTGGGCTGGCGAAACAATTATTGAAAATGTTGATTATCTAAGGACTATTGAAATTAAGGATAGCTGCTCCGTATGTAAAGAGAAGGAGGCTAAGTCCACAATTGCTCCATTGTTTATTGACAGGGGCTATTCTGTACGTGCATTTGGAGGTTCTCCAGCGATTAGCCACGGATATACAGTAAACTTTGAGGCAATAGAGGAGTATAAGGCATATAAGCCGGATTTTGAGTTTGGTATTATCGCAGCAGTTAACGAAAATGCAAGCGACGCCTTTGCCCCACAGCTTGGCGACGAGAACGTGGTTAGTGGCACATTTAAGACACAAAAGCATATCTATGTTGACGTTATGGTTTCAGGTATTCCGGAGGATAAGATGGACATATATGTTGTATTCTGCCTGTATGTAGCAGATGGCGAGGATTTATTCTATCTTGACCAAGCAACATCTACAACCATAAAGGGCGTTCAGTATTCCACCTATGCTAAATAAAAACAAAAGCAGAATTTCGAGAGAAATTCTGCTTTTTTAAAGCTGCTAAGCCATAATATGTCAGCCAAACAGATTGTTAGCTTACTATTCTAAAGCCCTTACCTACTATATCGCTGGAGCTAGTAATTACAGTAAAGGCGGAGGGGTCAATTTCCTTTAGGTACTTTTTAAGCATACCTGCCTGGGCCCTGTTAAGAACGGTGGTTATCATGCTTTTTTCCTCACCTGTAAAGGAGCCGGTGCACTTGGAAATGGTGGCGCCCCTGTGCAAAATGTTGTGTATAAAGTCGCAAGCCTCCTTTTCCTTTGTGGTTACAATCACAAAGTACTTGTTCCTGTTAAAGCCGTCGATTACATTATCAACAATAAAGGACTTAAGCACAAGACCCACGCAGGAGTATAGGCAAATATCTGGCTGGTCAGGGAAAATAAATCCGCTGGCAACTGCCATTAATGCATCGGAAATTAAAAGAGCTGTGCCAATATCCGCACCGGAAAGATGCCCACAGTGCAAGGTTCCTGCAGAGAAGTTTAACGAGGTTAAGGAAGGCAATATGACTTGGGCGGCAGAGCATGTAATTGGCGTTGCTAAGGGCGCACCGGAGGCAATTATTGAGGGCCTTCGCGCTAACTTTATGGGCGAATGCACAGAGGTTGGTATGTACCTTGCAATGGCAAGAGTAGCACACAGAGAGGGCTATCCTGAAATTGGTCTTTACTGGGAAAAGGCAGCTTATGAGGAAGCAGAGCACGCAGCAAAGTTTGCAGAGCTTCTCGGTGAGGTAGTAACAGACTCCACAAAGAAAAACCTCGAAATGCGCGTTGAAGCCGAAAACGGCGCAACCCAGGGCAAGTTCGACCTTGCAAAAATGGCAAAGGAGCTTAACCTTGACGCCATCCACGACACCGTTCACGAAATGGCTCGCGACGAAGCAAGACACGGAAAGGCATTCGAGGGACTTCTTAAGAGATACTTTAAGTAATGCCACGAAGCCTTATAACACAAGGACTTTGAATACATAAAGGAACAGATTTGTCTGTTCCTTTTTTGTTTGCTCGAATTGTTCATTTTTCCACAAAAACATGGAATTTTTATGAAATTTTCAGAGCTGTAAAATTGAAAAAAGCTCAAAAAGTGGAAAAATTTTATATAGAAAGTTTTATTTTAATAAAAAGCCCTGTTAATGGGAGTTAACAGGGCGAAGGTTAATATTTTTGTAGGAGCTTTAACATTTTTGTGTCTAATTTGTGGCCATGAAAGTCGGTCATTTCTATATCGTCTCTGCCATTATCCATAATACCGAACTTGCCACGCAAATTCCAAAAAGCCCAACCGATATTATATGACTTTAATGAATCCAAGGTGTCCTCAAGCCAACGCATTGCAACGTCGTGCGGACATTTATGGTATACCGCCATTTCTCCACAATGCACGCCCACGCTTAGCGTTTCTGAAAGAGCCGCCCACACACCGAAAAACTCATCAAGATCGCATCTATTGCGAAGTGTAAAATCTCCGTTATTATCAAATCTTCTCATATCGGGCCATTTTGGTTTTTCTTCATTTTTCCCACCAAAATAGTGAGTTAATCTTCTTGGCTCATAGCCTCGACAGCTATACCCACAGTTTTCAAAATATCGCATGGCATCAACCGGTGGAATGTCCCCGTAACAAATGCCGTCAAGTATAAAAAGTCTATCGGGGGATATTTTTCGCACGTCATTGATAACCCGCTCGTTAACAGTCTTATATTGTGCAGCAGTAATATTTCTATCGGGCTCGTTTATAACGTTAAAGCTCAGCTTGTCAGAGGATATGCTTTTGTATCTTTTTGCAATCTCTGTCCATTGATAAACCGCGGCGTCAAGCATATTGGAATCTGTCCATAAATTGCCCTTTTCCTCGATTTTTTCGTCTTGATTTACACAGTATCCAGGTAAACGATGCATAGCTATATTTGCGTGGAGCCCGTATTTCTCTGCAAAATAAACGGCTTCGTCAAGCGGCGCGATTTTACCCTCGTCTATTTTATAAGGGTTATCCACATCGCTTCAAAGTCTATACGAAAGGGGCAATCTCACGAAGTCAAATCCCCAATCACGTATCATTTTAAAATCCTCTTCGGTATAGTACCCGGGAGAACGAAAATCTCTATACTCCGAGGTTTCGGAGCAAAACATTCCAAGCAGATTAAATCCACGCCACCTTGGAAAAACACATTGCCTTGCTTTCATAAAAACTCCTTAAATGTCTTTTGATATATTATAACACTAAGCCAAGAGAATTTCAATAACAAGGCAAGACACGGGCGTGCATTCGAGGGACTTCTTAATAGATACTTTAAGTAATGCCACGAAGCCTTATATTACAAGGGTTTATAACACATAATACATAAGAGGGAGCAGGTCTGACTTGTTCCCTTTTTTGTCACACCCTCTCAAAAGCAGGAAATATTTTAATTGAAATATATTTTACTAAGTGATATAATTTAATTGATAAATAAAAATCTAAGAGGTGCCTATGGAATCGTTT